>NZ_JAMYLV010000047.1:0-42217 GCF_040318195.1 Mesorhizobium sp. M1273
CCGCTGAGGGAGGGCGGCTACCCTCTCTCAGCGTTCCTTTCTGACCCATTCGGCAGCGAAAGTCATAAGACAAGCAATTCCAGGAAAAGTGTGAAACGGTTTTTCCGTCCGGAATTGCGTCAAAACAAAGAGATAGAGGGATGTCGCGCAAAGGGCTGCCCTCGGGCTTGACCTCAGGGGTGCGCAGCGGCGGGCTTACCTATTTGTAAAGTAGCGGCCATCCTGTCGCAAACTCCGCCGCCTAAGCTCGATCCATCTTCTCTCGAATGAGAGAAATGATCCGGCAAGCCCTACCGCTCCGGATCGTCACCGTTGCCGCTCAGGGCCTAACGGGCCCTTTCGGCATCGCAACGAAACCAAACGGGAAAAACGAACATGAAAAAATCAGTTATCGCAACCGCAATGGTACTGGCCCTTGCATCCTCGACCGGTGCCTTCGCCAAGGCAACCACCGGCACGATCGCAAGCGTCGACAAGAGTGGCGACTCGATCACGCTGTCCGACGGCAAGACGTTCATCTTGCCGGAAGGGATCGAGGCCGAGACGCTCAAGGTCGGTGAAAAGGTCGTTGTCACCTACTCGATCAAGGCCGGCAAGCTGGCGGTTTCGAGCATTCATCAGGCCAAATAAACCAGCAAAACGAGGACCGAGCGCGGGAGCGCGCCTGTGTGGATGCCATAAGAGGCAAGGTGTCCCCACAGCAGGCCCGGTGACGCGTTCGAGGAGGCAGCAAAGGAGGAGGGCAGGCTCTTTCCCTGATTAGCAGGTCGGGGGCTCTTCGCGCGAGCCAGTTATCCGATCCCCGCTCAGAAATTCTGCCAAACGTTCCGCCCCTTTACTTCGTACGATCGGAACATTGATTTTTTTGTGGGACCTACAGAATAGCGGCTTGGGTTCTCGCTGAGGTGGGAGGCCTGGTATGAACATTTGGACGAACTGCCGACCCAGCAAAATGACTGCCCACGAGCTTGTTGAAGAGCTGATCTTACAAGCCCGTCGGGGCCAAATCGTCTCCGTCAATGACACTATTGCGGCGGTGCGCCGCGACGGGCCACATCTGGTGGTAAGTGACTGCGAGCTGGTCGCTCTTATTGTTGATGTTGCACCAGCCTTTGGCCTGTTCGTCGCGTTCGATCTTCGGGAATAGCCGCATGGCTCTCCCTGGTTGCCCCCACGTCAGAACCAATACTCCCGACCGGAAGCTGGCCGCATAGCAAGTCCGTCCCTAGGTTCCGCCTATGGCAATCCTTTGGTTCTCACCTCCGGTGTACGTCAAGACGGAGCATGACGGCTTCCGCTACGGGTCCACCACGTTCAGGCTGCGGCCGAGGAACTCGTCTTGTGGACCAAGCGTGGTAAGTGGCAAAAGGCGGAGCGCGCCTGTATGATGCCATCAGCGGCAAGGTGTCTCCACAGCAGGCCCGTGACGCGTTCGAGGAAGCTGCCAAGGAGGAGGGCATGATCTTTCCTGAATAGGAGTTCTCATGGCTCGCCACTGGTTCAACCCTCCGGTCCCCGTCAAGACCGGGCGTCCAGGGGAAATCCGCAACGTCAACAACGCCGAGACAGCCGGCGAGCCATGGAGGAGGGGACATTACTCTCCCAATGACAACTAGCTAACTTGAACTGCGGTAAACGTTCTCTGGCCAACACCGCCTTCGCGAAAGGAGTCCGCCGCCCGTGAGAAAGGCGACGGACCCGAACAGCGGCTGCACATCACGAAGAATCCCGCTGCAACCCCTAAACCCGCGAGGGGCCTACATCGTTCCCTTACAACCTGGGTTGATCGGCAGGCTGGTTCCGCTTTAAGTTTCCTCTATGTCTCGCCATTGGTTCTCCCCTCCGGTCTACGTCAGGACCGACCACCCAGGTGTCCGCGTCGCGATCAGCCGCGTCGAGGGTGCGGCCGAGGAACTCATGAGGTGGACTAACCGGGGACATCGGTGGAACGTTGCGGTACGTATCTGCACGGCCGCGCTGGCCGATAAGGTGTCACCTCAAGTGGCTGGTGAGGCATTCCCGGCTGCTGCAAAAGAGGAGGGGGCGTTACTCCCCCCAATGGCAACCAGCGGACTGTTCTAACCAAGAGGCCCGTCGCCCATGAGAAAGGCGACGGGCCCCAACAGCGGCTGCACATCCAAGAGAAGAACCGAGCGCTGCGAGTTCTAAACCCGCGAGGGCCCACATCGTTCCCTATAACCTGCGTTGGTCGGCAGGCCTGTGCCGCTCTAAGTTCCCCCCATGGCAACCCATTGGTTCTCCCCTCCGGTGTACGTCAGGACCGACGGACCTGGCATCCGGTACGGGGTTAGCCATGTCGAGGGTGCCGCCGAGGAACTCATGAAGTGGACCAAGAGGGGACCGAAGTGGACGCTGGCGGTGCAGTCCTGCAGGAGGCCGCCAAGGAGGAGGGCGTGCTCGTTCTGGAGTAGGAAGCCGCGTGGCACTGTTATCCTCTTCGTAAGGAGGTCGATTGTGCCCGCCGTTCTCGACACTTGCGCCTCTGCGCGTGACACCCCTCATGTGAACTTCATCGCCGAATACGAAAGAGCCTGGGCCGAGAATGTACTCGCTCCATTCATTTCAAATTGTTTCAGAATATTTTTCTAATCGTAAGTGACAATCTTAAAGATAGTTCCGGGTTAGCAATCCACTAACTCTCTGAGCTCGTTATCGCTGAAGTAGCGGGCATTGAAACTGCTACTATGAGGCAAGTATCAAAGGAGAGTGTCATGGCAAATTTCGTCAAGAGTTTCGCCACAGCTTTAGCCGGTGGTGCACTTGTTTTATCTCTATCATTTCCTTCCAGTGCGGCGGGAATTAACGTCGGTGCCGGCGCATCAATTGGCGGCCCAGGCGGCATCAACGCTGGTCTCGGCGCTTCGATCGGCGGTAGTGGCGGCATCAGAGCGGGAGCCGGCGCCTCGATCGGTGGGCGCGGCGGAGTGAATGCCGGCGCTGGTGCTAACATAGGCGGCAGCAGGGGCATTACCGCCGGTGCCGGCGCTAATATTGGCGGCAGGAGTGGTGTCACTGCCGGTGCTGGCGCCAACATAGGTGGCACGAACGGCGTGACCGCTGGGGCAGGCGCTAATATAGGCGGCAGGAGTGGTGTCACTGCCGGCGCAGGCGCAAATGTAGGTGGCGCGGGCGGCGTTACAGCGGGGGTCGGCGCCAACGTTGGTGGCACGGGTGGTGTCGGCGTTGGCGTTGGTGGCGGTGCCGTTCCCGGCACCCCTGGGACTCCCGGAACGCCGGGGACACCTGGAACGCCAGGGACGCCCGGCACCCCGCCGAGCGTTGTTGCTCAGCTGTCCAGCAGCCAGCTGATTCGCATGAAGAAGCGCTGCGCCGACGTGCTCAGCAGCGAAGGCACGTATGACAGCGATCTGCGTCAGCTTTGCATGCTGATCGCGCGCCGCTGAGGAGAGTGCGGCGTTAACGGGAGCGTCGAATCGGCCGTGAGGCTTTGACAACACTCTCCTGGCCTCGCGGCCGGCCCGTCACCCGCAAGGTGGCGGGCTTCTCTTGGTCAGGATCGCAGCGCTGCGGGGCTATCCACCACGCACACCCGTCCATAGATTCGGCACGTTGAGGCGCCGACAGGGTCGTCTTGGGTCATTTCGCAAGACATGGTACCGGGCATGTTCAGTAAGTGATCGTCACCACCACAGTGTGTCGCCTGCGGCGGCACCCGTCCATAGACGGTCAGGTTTTGGGTCGCACCGTCTCCGGTCCCCGGCACCGTGCTTCCCGGGGTCGATGCATCACCCCATGGCTGCAACCGCGCGACATCCTTAAATAGGCCATAGGTGACTGTTTCCGCGCCTTTCGACATTTTGCGCGCTGTTGGCGTGGAGCCGGTGGTGCCTCCATTCAAGGAGACAGTATAGGCGGTAGCCGGCGTGCACGTGACCGACACCTGCCCCGTCGCGTCGACATTTGCGCCTAGCGTTCCCACAGATCCAAAATCGATGTTCTGCATGGCGACCAGGCAGTTGGCCGGTACGATAGCCGTTACGCTAAAGCTTGGCCGCGAGATCGCGCCCGTTCCCGTGCTGCACGAACTGGAAGAAGTATACCGGTAGCGAAATTCGACATTGCTACCGGAGAAAGCCGAGAGATAGCTTCCAGGGGCGCCGTTGGTTGGCTGCCAAGGACTGCGCCGTATATGGTTGCGGCCCCTCCGCCGGTTCCAAATGCGTTCAACGTCAACTCAAATGCCGGCGCACCAGCCGGGAACCCCAGAAGTAAGAGCCCCAGACGACACTACGGGCTGAGTCCGAATAAAGCTGATAGTTGAGAACGTTCGAACCACTCAGCAGGCGCTCGAAACTGACCTTGTCGACGGGCGCGCTGGCTCTGAATAAATGACGCGAAAGCTCCTCCACAAGCTGTCTGATCCAACAGGGCTGCCGCGGAACGGCTCTCACCGCGAAGGCAAAAACCGCAAGCTGAAGGACCCGCTCCCCTGACGTTAGCGGCCGTCAGCGATCGAAGAAGGCGCGTCGAAATCTGCGGGCAAGAGTCTTGGGATTCGCTCTCCAGCCACCAGCGCGGTTCGTCTGGACAAGGTCCGATCTACGGAGCGGCGGCGGCGGACCGCCTGAACAGGATAGTTACCTTCGTGCCCTCATTGGGGCTGGAGCTCACATGGAATTGCGCATTGGCGTTTTCGATAAGCGAGCGCGCGATTAGCGCGCCGAGCTTGCCATGCCTGGGCCATGTCTCGCCTGCTGGCAGGCCGATGCCGTCATCGGCAACGACCACACGACACCCGTCACCTTCAACGGTGCTGTGCAGAGTGATCGTGCCGCCTTCGCGTCCTTGAAAAGCATGCTTCAGTGCATTGGTCAGCAGTTCATTCACAACCAGTCCCGCCGGCATGGCGACATTGATCGAAACCGGGTACGAGTCCACGCTCATATCAAGCCGGATACCTTCGGTAGCATGCGACGTCATGACTGCCGAGGCGATCTGACCGAGATAGACGCCGAGATCGACCTCGTCCTTTGGTTCGCCGCCGGAAAGTGCTTGGTAGAGCATCGCGAGGGCATTGACGCGGCCTGCCAGGCGGTCGAAACGCTTTTGGTCAGGCTCTACCGCATTTCGAGCTTCCATTCGGATCAGGGCGGTAATCATTTGCAAATTGTTCTTTACCCTGTGCTGTAGTTCGCGCAGCTGAACGTCTTTTTCACGGATACGCTCCTCGGTCTGGCGGGTGTCAGTCTCGCTGTGGGCCGAAACGTCGACAAGGGCAACGAGGCGAAAACAGACTTTGCCATTGTCTTCCTGAATGAGATTCGAATAGACGTCCACGATAGCGGGCTCATCCTCGCCGCGGTGAAGCCGAAACGTCCCGACGAAATCTGTCTCGTCCGCGAGCGCCTCGGTCAGCGACTGGTCCGCCGGCTCATTGAGACCGCTGGCGGAAAGGACCGCCCAATCCTCCCGAGCAAGCTCTTCCGCCTTTACACCCGACAGCTTCTCGAATTCGGGATTGGCGTAGACCACACGTTCGTCGCCTCGCAAGTCCGACACTGCGATCGCAATCGGCACTTGATCGAGAAATTTTCTGAACTGTTCGTTTTCCAAAGCATTGGCGAGGTCCGGTACGTCGAGTAGTTGTTCAACGGACTCGGGATTCTCGGGGTCGCTATTCATCGTATGCTGCCGTCCTACAGTCTGGCGAGACAATATCAGCGATGCGGACGCCACGCCATCGCTGAGCGCCGCGTCTCCAAGTAGCGGATGAAATATCTGACGAACGATTGATTGCACGCCCCGCACGCTCGCCTGCGCCGCAGACTTCTGCGCCAGACGGGAGTGAAGCATACCCCGTCCCAAAATCATCCATGGCAATCGTGACACCAAACGACTTTAGCCGACGAAGAACAACGCAGTAGTCGGGTCGCGGATCAGAACCCCTTCAGTGATTTCGAGTTCCAACCGCCCTGGCGAGAGGCCCGTTTCGCCAAACCGGCATCGGCTTCACAATCCTATTTCTGGCCATTCCGGCGCTGACGCCGATCCCGGGGCCGTTCGGCGTGGTTTTCGGCAGCGGGCTCGCGCTGGCCTCGCTCCAGATCGTTGCGGGCAGCCGGAGGGTCGCGCTGCTCCATAGGAGCCGAGCTTGTCGGGGATCATGCGCTTCGGCATCTGGCCCTGCTTCTTCAGTGTCAGCAAGCGGGTCGGGTTGGATGAATTCGCCGGCCGCGCAGACGCTCGCCACGTCTTGCCGAAGTGGACGAGGTGAGGTCGACTGAAGCGCTTTGTCGGGCGCGGCAAATAGAGACGATCAGGGCAAATCGTGACGCATACTGGGTGGATGATACGGAGCCGAGCTGCCCTTGTGCCCGGCTCCTCCGGCTTTGACGGGAACCTACGCAGCGTCACGTGTTAGTTGCCGACGTCGCCGCTCCGGAGCCGCTTCACGCACAAAGCGCGAAGGACCAGAGCCGCATCGGCGTAAGTGATCGCCTTTTCGCCGCCGAAAACCGGTGTATTGCCGACAACCTCTAGGACATCGCCCTCGATGCGCCAAGGAAGAATATCGGTGCGCAGCCGGCCAAAGACTTCTCGTCCGAGCGAGTTCCACGGCCCTCCAAGATCCTGCGCGGTTGCTTGAACTTGATGGTGACCGCTTCGTCGTGCCTGCGGAAAGCCGGCCCTTTGTCAGGAGCATCGCGACAAAGTTCGACAAATATTTCGAAACCGGCAAGGCGGGCGTTCGGTAGCGGTCTGAGCATCGGCTGCAGTCGGATGGGAAGGCTACGTCCCGATCTGAACAGCGCAGATCTTCGACCGTGTCAGGAATCGCTTCTCCCGTCCGTTATCGAGGCAGAACATGCCGCCGCGGCCAGGCACTACGTCGATGATGAGGTCGGTGTGCTTCCAGACCTCGAATTGCGAAGCCCCGATATAGAAGGGCGCGTCGCCGATGTGGCCGAGCAACACATCCTGATCGCCGACGATGAAGCCAGCACGCGGATAGCACATCGGCGAAGACCCGTCGCAGCAGCCGCCGGATTGGTGGAACAGCACTGGTCCGTGCTCGGCAACAATTTCCGCGATCAGTTCAAGGGCTTCCGGCGTCGCCGTAACTTTTTTGCATGCATAGTCTAATCCGGTTTCCAGTCATTATGGGCGCGGCCCCGCGCGGGGCCGCGCCTGTGGGACAAAGATGTGATCAGAAGAAGCCGAGCTTCTTCGGGCTATAGCTGACCAGCATGTTCTTGGTCTGCTGATAGTGGTCGAGCATCATCTTGTGTGTCTCGCGGCCGATGCCAGACTGCTTGTAGCCGCCGAAGGCCGCATGCGCGGGATAGGCGTGGTAGCAGTTGGTCCAGACGCGGCCGGCCTGGATCGCACGGCCGAAACGATAGGCACGGTTGCCATCGCGGCTCCAGACCCCGGCCCCGAGGCCGTAAAGCGTATCGTTGGCAATGCTGAGCGCTTCGTCATCGTCCTTGAAGGTCGTGACAGAAACCACCGGCCCGAAGATCTCCTCCTGGAAGATGCGCATTTTGTTGTGTCCCTTGAACACGGTCGGCTTGACGTAATAGCCGCCCGCCAGATCACCAGACAGAACATTGCGGGCGCCACCGGTCAGCACCTCCGCGCCTTCCTGGCGGCCGATGTCGATATAGGACAGGATCTTCTCCAACTGCTCGGACGAGGCCTGGGCGCCAATCATCGTCGCCGGATCGAGCGGATCGCCCTGTACGATCGCCTCGACGCGCTTCAGCGCGCGTTCCATGAACGTATCGTAGATCGATTCATGGATGAGCGCGCGGCTCGGGCAGGTACAGACCTCGCCCTGGTTTAGCGCAAACGTGACGAAGCCTTCGATCGCCTTGTCGAAGAAATCGTCGTCCTCGGCGACAACATCCTTGAAGAAGATGTTTGGCGATTTGCCGCCCAATTCCAGTGTTACGGGGATAAGGTTCTGGCTGGCATATTGCATGATCAGCCGGCCCGTCGTGGTCTCGCCGGTAAAGGCGATCTTGGCAATGCGCGGCGACGACGCGAGTGGCTTGCCCGCCTCGAGACCAAAGCCGTTGACGATGTTGAGCACGCCCGGCGGCAGCAGATCGCCAATACACACAGCGCGCTCTGGGGGCGCGTTCCGGCTATGGCTTTTTTTCCGCGGAAAGGGCCGTTGTGCTTTGTGGCAGGATCTTCACTTCGGTTTCGCGCAAGAGCCCGTCGAGCGTCAGCACCGGCGCGCGCATTGTCATGGCATAGGCGTAGTGAAAGCAATCGAAATTGCTGAGGTAGCGTTGCCAATTCCGTGTTTTTCGGCAACCGCGACGGCATAGGACAGTACTCGCAGCGGCGATCCTGGCTCGCGAAGCGCGATTCTTCTGCTTCCAGCCATTTGACCACGACCGCCTCGGCGGCGCTGTACGGGCAATTCAGCTGGTCCGGCCGGGATAGAACAATAATCGCCTCCCACGCGGCGAGCGTCGATGTGAAGGGGGAGGGCGCTTCCAGCAAGGCGGCTTCATAGCTATCGGCCGTGTCCTCGCCAGCCATCATCGACACGATGGCACAGGCATCCACGAACATTATTCGTCGCCCTGCAGATCGTGATCCAGGTCGTGATAGGCTTCTTGTGGGACCGGCTTTCGATCAGGTTGGAAAGACAGGCCATGTTTTGCCAGAATCTTCTGTGCGGTCTCGCGCGGCCGCTCCTTTTGCATCCGGTTTCGGATTGTCTCACGGAGAGCGGATATCACCGCTTCGGTGATATTGGTGCGGTCGAGGCGGGCAAGCTCCCGCGCCAATTTGTCAGCCTCGTCGTTTCGGATGTTCAAGGTCATATGTGTAGCTCCAATCGCGTATCCATCATTACGCTATCGTGTAGCTTTTTTCAGTGCTCGGTCGCTACGGCGCGGGGCGGCGTAATATTCGACGCTGCGGACATAGTAAATTCGTTTCAGCCGGCGCACCGTCATTGCCTGCCGTTGCTCGGCCGAAGGATGTTCGCAGCTGATGACGACCGTATCTTGTGGCGGCCACGTCTCACCATCGGGCGGTGAGCGATCCCAATCTGTTGGATGCCTTCAACCGCGATGCCGCCGTGCAGAAACGGACCGTGCCTGAAGCTGCAGAGGCAGCGAAAGCTCTGTAGGGAAAGACAGCCGCGACACAATCGCCTGGTGCGCCTTCTCGGCGCATTGCGACGGGCGGACACAGGAGTTCCGATTCTGGTTTCGGATATTCACCGATCTTCAAGCGGGTTCGCCCGATTCCGAAGCGAAAGCAGCGTCGGAGAGAGTTCGTCCAGGCTTTTCCCGATAAGGAAATCATGTTCGACGAGGGAACTGCCTGCTTGTCGAGAGAACGCCGGACCGAAGTCAGCCCGTCAAGGCCAGAGCCGCATCGCTGTGGCGCGTGCTGCGCCAGCCTTGACCGGAAGTTTCCGGCACGGCGGACGCTTGGGACGCAGGCAAACTCCGGTACGAGCGGTACCGCTCTACCCCTCGGGGTACATTACTCCGGCAATTCGTCGCCCTTGATCGGCGCCTTCCCTTTGCCGGCCCGTTTCAGGATATGCAGCGCCTTGGGAAGGTCGGCACGGGCGGCGCGTTCCTGAAAGTAACTTTCCGTGCGCAGCGCCGAAAGCTTTTCAGCGACTGCCACGTTAATGAACTGGTTGAGCGGCACGCCTTCGCTCTCCGCCACCTTGCGCGCCTCATCCAGAAGCGAGAGCTGAAGCCGCAGTGCGAAATTGCTTCTCCTCATGTCTTTCTCTCCAATCGTCTCAGCGCCTCACCCGGCGACAGGACCATGATACCGAAGCGCTCGGCCACCTTGCCGAAGTCGCGTAAGTTGAACGTCACTATAGCATCCGCCCGTCCGTTGACCGCCGCTTCCAGCACCATATCGTCGTTCGGGTCGCGAATGGCCGGTCGCCAGAGGAAGACAAGGCGAACCGGCTCGGCGACGGCCGCCATGGCATCTAGCAACGCGCTCACATCCTCAGCCGACAGGCCGGAAGCCTCAAGGTGCTCGGGCCTTGTCATGACCGCCTGGTACTCGATCATCAACGGCACCGAAGCGATGAGCGTCAGCCGGCGCTCCAAAGCCGCCACCAACAGTTGGCGCGAGGCGCCAGCGTCACTTCGGATCGCCGCCACCATGGTCGCCGTATCGAGAAGCAGTCTCATGCAGGCATATTGGATATCGCGTGCGATATTGCAAGAGGACCGAGCTTTTCGTAAATTGCCTGGCTTGGGAATTCCAAATCGCAGTGCTCAAGTATTTGCACGCCACACTACGACAGCGCGGCAACTGAACTTGTCTTGCTGATCATCACGCCGCTCAATGCCCTCGATACACACAGAAGAGCGGGCATGCCATGCTGGACGAGGCCAAACCTGGGAACGACAAGATTACAGGGCTGACATGTCGGCACGAGATATGGTTGATCGGCGGATGACCTCGACCACGAAGTCCAGATAGGCGGCCTTGTCCATGAGCATTAGCCGATCATTTGGCGCGGGCCCAGAATGCTCCTGTACGCTCCCAGAGGCGTTCCCGCATCTCCCGGTTCAAGGTGATAAAGTCGCTCCCGACATAGCGGCCTGTGCCACGCTCGGCCATTAGGGCGAAAGCCGGCTTTCCGGGTTCACGCTCGACGCCGAGCAACTCGTATTCATCGATGCTGTAAGCCTTGGTCTTGAGCCAAGCCGTCGAATTGCCGCTCCGGTATTTGCTGTCCTTGCGCCTCGACACCATGCCTTCGAGCCCCGCCTGGTCTATCAGGTGGGAAGATCGCCTTAGCCTCGCCGGGAAGCGCCTGGCTGAATTGGATACGGCCACCGTCCGGGATCATCTCGGCAAGGATCTCGCGGCGGTCCTCCAGCGCCATGTCGCGCAGGTCGTGACCATTGAGATGCAGAAGATCGAAGGCGACGAACAGAGGTCGTGCTGGCGTCGGGTGATGGCTTTCCGCAAGGCTCCGAAGTCAGACAGGCCAGTCTCGTTCAATACGACGATCTCACCGTCGATGATGGCGCTTTCCACGTCCAGTTCAGCGGCGGCCTTTGCGAGGGCGATGCCGATGGCGAAACTGTCCGAACGCGACACGATCACGATGACTGGCGAGGTGACGCTTGTTCATGATGACGGGACCGGCACGGTTCGGCTTCACGGCTACGACGTTCCGTGACGGCGCGCGGGGAACGCCTCGCAGAAATACCGGACCTCTCCACCGCGTCCGCCCTCGGCAATCGCGACAGCATGCTTGGCTTTCGACACATCGACACCGACGTAAAAAACGTTATCTTGCTCCATGGCTCGTCCTTTCTTCGCTTGGGGCTCGGCTCGGCACTCCCGAGCAACCCCCGTTTGCTTAACAGCTGCAAAGACTAAGGGCGGGCGGCCGCTCAGACCACGGTCATAACGTCTAATAGCCATCGCAACCTTACCCGCCAAATCGTCCTTGTTGCGCCAATATTGACGAGCTTCTTTTCATATAGCTTTCGGAATCTCTCGAGTTTGGCCTTTTTATCGAACTCGACCTTTTCCGCGGCCCACGTCTTGCGAGCACCGCCTTCGAGCAAAAACGCCACCGGTAGACACGCCTTGGGCGACGGCGTACTCGTACTCCTCTGGGTGTAGTTCTACCCTTCAACACTGAGCCGTACCGCTCTGCTACGATGAGTACGTAGTAGTCGCTGTCATCGATGCGCCGCTTGATGTAATCCCATTGAGTGTCGTCGCTGGCTTGGAATGCCTCCATCCCACAGGAATATGCCCGAGGTTAAGAACGGACTCGATGACCGACCGTCTTTCGTCCACCAAATCGGCGTAGGTCGAGCTGACGAAGATCTGGTATTTAACGTCCATGCGGCTTCACCCTTCGATCCGCCCTTGTAAGTCTGCAAGCAGGCTGGGGATAACGCCGTGCCCGCATCAAGAAGCCGAGTCATGATTCTTGCAAGGGGTGAAGCGATCAAAGCCCGACCCACGCGCTGGCACGCTAGGTTGCCCGGTTTGCCGGAAGGAATAATCACTTGCGGCCGAGGAGCATGAAACGTGCGGTGCCCCCCGCCGCAGCGACAGCCTTCGCTATTCCTTCTTGTCGACCAGCGCCCGTAGTGCCGAGACGTCATGCAGCAATAACCTGCTGCCGCGCTTTTCGATCAGGCCTCTCTTGGCGAGGTCGCTCATTTCGCGCGAGACCGCTTCCCTGTGCGTGCTCATCGTTGCCGCCAGCTCGGAATGCGTCGGTGCCGGGCTTATGGACACCTCGCCGTCCACGAGTGCGGCTTTCTCCGCCCGATGCAGGAGCTCGACGATCAGCCGTTTTCGCACGACCAGAGTGCTGTATTCGAATACCCGCTCGGTCATGCGCCGGAGCTGGGCAGACAGATGCTCAAGCAGCATCCAGGCAAAAGTCGGGTGGGTCATCACGATATCCCGGAATGCTGTGCCGGACAGCCGTGCAGCGCGAGTTGCCTCCAGCGCGACTACGCTGGCAGAGCGTGCAATCCCGTCAATGCCTCCGAGCTCCCCGAAAATGTCGCCCGGTTCGACATCGCGATACGCTATCTCCCTGCCGTCCGCTGAAACCAGTGTCACGCGAGCCCGTCCTTCCAGCAGGAAGAAGACATCGCGACCAGTGTCGCCGTGGGAAATGATTAGCTCGTTGTGTCGATAGCTGCGCTCGTGCCACCGTTTGGTCAGCGCGGCGAGGTCGGCATCGCAAAGTCTTGAGATGAAGGCCAGAGAGCCTGTCACAACGGTCTCTTGTTCAATCAAGTGTACTTCACCTTACTCCCTATCCAAGGATATTTGATGGCCGCAGGCCCCGCTTTCCGGGATGCAAACTGGGAGCGGATTTCGCCAATGTTTTCCCCGGTGTGGGAATTCCCACAGCCGAGCCTGGTTCGACTGTCATATCCTTGTTGCAACATCAGGCCCGCCGGCTCGTGTGAAAGCCGGCGAAGGGAAAGGGAACAGTCATGAAATTCTTGGCTCCCGTCACAAAACTTGCTGCGGGGTTTCGCAAATTCGTCGCGGCGCGCTACCGCCCGGAGCTTTATTACATGCGTGGCCCGGGGCCAGCCACCGCCCGCCGTATGGGCACGCCGCGGCAAAACCAATCCATCGACCACTACGCCTAATTTGCCTCGCGGACGGCTGACGCTCTCGCCCGGAGTGCCGTTCGCGCCGTTCCGTACCGGTCAATTCAGATCAATGAAGGGACGATCTGATCATGGTTATAATTCATGCTGCCGCCATTGGTCCATTTCGCAGGTGGTTACGCCTCCGCGCCGAGCGAAAAGCTCTCTTGTCGGCAACGGACCAGTTGAGCCGTTTACCCGATGACGTCCTTGGCGACATCGGCATCTCACGTGACGAAATCATGTGCGATTTGCGAAGCCGCGCCATCCGTCATGCGGAGGCAGGCGCGGCCGGCACGACGATCGAGCGCACCAGGATCGCTTCGGCCTCGATCCCGAAACGGTTGGCCGCCGGCAGTGGCTACACCTCGGCCGAGATCCCCTTTGGCTGGTCCACGAGCGCGCGATCGAGCCTTACATCGGCTTCGACAAGCAGCGGCGCGCGGACGGGACCTTCGAACGGCACTACAACCTGCGACCCCAAGGACTGAATGTTGACCGACGGGAGCTGGGGAGGATCTCAAAATGATCATGTCAGTTGTTAAGTCCCTCGCGCCTGTGACGCTCGGCACCGTGCTGATCGCAATCAGTCCGGCTTCATTGTCGGCTTCTGACGCTCAGGACCTCGCGTTCGCTCACGCTGACATGCCAATCAAACAGCTGAAAGACGTCTATTTGGATTGCGAGCGGGGAGGCCGCCGGTGCGCTGGGGACGGAAGACGTGATGTACTGTTCGATGCGTGAGTTCCGACTAGGCGCGCGATAGCAGTTTGCGCATAATCAACGATGCATGGCCTTCTGCACCGTGCGACGCGGCCCTGCGATCGACCACTTCGAACATGTTTGGACCGCGCATTTCGCCGATCAGCGCAGTAACCAACCCGCGGAGTTCCGCGAGCGACAGCCTTCAAACGAATCAGTCGGTGGTAGCGTCACGCATAGGGTGAATCACGAACGCGCTCGCCTGCAAACCCCTTCGCCCGGAAATCTGCCCCGGTTACGCGGTTCGCCAGCAGACTGAGAAGGAGCGGCTTCAGCCGATCGCCGATGCTATTTGTTATCTTTGTGCCGAATGGCAGCTTTGCGCCCCGATTTCGGCAGTTCGACTATATCGTTCGAACTGCCGAAAGCTGTCGGGGCTCCGGCCCTCTCAAACCCTCCGCCGCCGTTGTCGCGCATGTGCCGCATGCCACCTGCCGTGCTTTCAGCGAGCGACCTTACCTCCAGTCCGGAACCTAGCAGTCGCCCAACTGGTTCAACCTTCCGCCACGGCTGGGCAGAGGAGGGCGTGCAAAACGGTAGGCGCGACTAAGAAACGGTCGCGGTTCGAGTCGGTAGAGGGATACCGCCGATACAGTGCTGTAACCGAGTTCGTTTGCTGACGGGACTTCTTAATCGGCGCAAATAGGTCCGACTCTAACCTCCGCAACCAGTTCCAGCATAAATCACTAATAGTCACGATCTGATCAAAGCCCCGCCGGAAAAAACGGCAAGGCATTTCCCACGGCAGGTTTGGCGAAGCGCGGAAGGGCACTCTGCCGCCCAGAGTAAGCGGCCTGCACGCGAGAGGGACCCTTTTCCAAGCGCGGTGTTCGAATCCCTCCCTCTCCGCCATACGACATTGTTTACGTTGATAAAAATACAAGAATAGATTGCGCGTCCGCCATAAAGCCCGCCAACCGAAAAAGGCGTATTCGCGGCACGTCAGCTTACGACACAAATATGCGGGGTTGATGCTTCGAGCTGGGAGATGGCAGAGATCAACTTCGGCTTCGCTAAGCGAAGTCGTGGGATTCATGCGACAGCGGAATTAGGATATGCGACGAGCACCCCGTGCCGGGTCAACCTCGCCGTCGGGAAGTACCGATCGGTGCGGAACCGAGCGGATTCACGCTTGTCGGCAGCGGACGGCGGCGGTGGCGGTCAGCATCCGAGCAGGCTCCCAATTAGCGAGACAAACGTCCAGAGCGGAGGGACTTCGCCAGCCTGAACGACCGCTCTCCTCGGCTTAGTCAAGCATACCTACGGAATGATGCGCCTGGCCGGTGACAAATGAATCTCTGCTGGCCTCCGATGATATGGGGAGGCGCTCGCAAATCGCGCCCTACGCGCGGGTTGATCGGTTGATCAACATCAAAGCTTGAATATGAGAAATGCGCTAACTGTGACGGCGGTGGTCACGGTGGCTCGAGTGTCAGCAGATGTGGTAAGGTTGAGTGTCGGCGAGTAGCAGAGGTCCAGCAACAATGACTTTGAGGCGAACCAGAGCTTACGGCGCATCCGGCTTGGTTCTAGCGGTTTGCACTGTGTTTGCTTGGCAGAACGCCACTGCTGCTCACAATTGCGACGCAGCCGCGACGCCTGGCGTCAATTGGCACGAGTGTGACAAGAAGCTTCTCATCCTAGAAGGACAAGACCTGAGCGGGGCGAACCTGTTCGGTGTTGATTTCACTTCGACCGACCTCAGGAACAGCAATCTCCTTGCGGCAAATCTTGAGAAGGCAACGCTTGTGCGTGCTTCCCTGGCCGACTCGACCGCCAAAGGCGCCCGGTTCGACAGAATCGAGGCCTACAGGACCGACTTCAGCCGTATGGACGCGCAGGGCGCTGTGTTTGCGAGCGCGGAAATACAGCGCTCGAATTTCCAGGGCGCCAATCTGACCAATGTTGATTTCACAAAGGCAGAATTGGGGCGTGCGCAGTTCCATGACGCCGATATCAGCGGCAGCCGCTTCTCGTTTGCCAATCTCGCACGGGCGGACTTCCGAGGAGCGACGTTCACCGCGCCGATAGACTTTGACCGCGCCTTTTTCTTTCTGACCCGTATCGAGGGCGTCGATCTTTCCAATTCGGCGGGTCTGTCCCAGTGGCAGCTCAACATGGCTTGCGGAGACGCCCGGACCGAGTTGCCTTCTGGCTTGACGAGGCCTGAAGATTGGCCCTGTCAATTCCAGCAGGAATAGTTGTCGGCAAGCGAACTGTGCAATGCTGCACCCGACAGGATTTGAACCTTTAACTTCTGCCTTCGCGAGAGGAACTCGCCATGGCTACCCTGTCGACCGATGCACCAATCTCTCCGCTTCGCCAGCGCATGCAGCACGACATGCTCATGCGTGGCCTGGGCTCCCATACCCAGCAGGACTACGTTCGTCACGTCCGGCGCTTCGCTGTGTTCCTTGGCCGCTCGCCCGACACTGCGACGGCTGAGGACATCCGTCGATTCCAGCTGCATCAGCATGAGAGCGGCGTCGGCTCTGCGACGATCAATGGCGCGGTCTCGGCACTGCCGTTCCTGTCCCTCGTGACGCTGAAGCGTCGGGATCTGGCGCGTGCGCTGGTGATCATGAGGTGTCAGCGCAAGCTGCCCGACGTGCTGAGCGTGGAGGAAGCGGCGCGGCTGCTCGAAGCCGCATCCAGCATCAAGGCATCAAGTACATGGCGGCACTTGGCGTCGCCTATGGCGCGGGCCTGCGCGTGTCCGAAGTCGCGCAACTCAAGATCGACGACATCGACTCGACACGCATGCTTATCTGCGTCGAACAGGGCAAGGGACGCAGTGCCGCGCGACAATCAAGTTGAGAGCGCGTGTTGCCTTGATTGTCGCGCGGCAAAGACGAGAGCCGCGTCCGTAAAGACCATTCGGCGCGCAACCTCGCCATGATCCGCCGCGGGGTGCTCAACATGCTCCGTCGCGAGCCTTCAAACTCGCTCAAGCGTAAGCGCCTCAAAGACCTCATGAACCCGACCTACCGCCAAGCCGTCCTTGCCGGTTAACGATTCATGATTTGGCCCTGCGTTGGCTTTCGTGTGCACTGTGTGTGCATTGAGAGATGTGATGTGGCCAAATGGCTTTCGGTCGCGGCGGCGCAATCGTAAAATAGGTTATGTCTGAGTAAGCTCCGTCTGACGAAATACTCAGTCTTTCCGACCGGGCATTGGACGGACTGAAGCAGAAAAAAGATAATGAAATGGATAAGATAGAGCGGCATCTTGCTCTTGCTCCTACGATGGACTGGATGAACGTGGCGATCAACATCTTTCGGATACATTCGTGATTGCGGCGCAGCAGCCGCCAAGGCTCAGATAACAGGACATCTGTTTAGAAAACAAAACATCAGATGTGATATCCGGCAGTCGACGTGCTATGGCTCCAGAGCAGAAGGAACTTGCGCCATGGCACGCTCGACCGCTCAAAGCGCTTTGCGCTATCCACTCACCATTATGCTCGGCACCGACGCAAGCGTGAGATTGCTCCGGGAATTATCCCGGCACGGCGGCTTGCTTTCTTCACCATTGCTTGCGGCTCGTAGCGGGCTTGCGAGGGCAAGCGTGTGGTCTGCTCTCGCAACCTTGGAGGGGATTGGCATCGTATCTTCAGAGGGAACGGGCAGGGCTCGTCTTTATCGGTTGAATGATCGCCATCCACTGGCGACATCACTGGAAGCCCTCTTTGAGCAGGAGGCGCTTAGGTATTCCAACATTCGCGCTTTAGTCACTGAGGCGGTCTCCGCAGTTCGGCCGAACGTACTCGCGGCCTGGATTTACGGCAGCGTGGCGAGGGGCGAGGACCGTCCAGACAGCGATCTCGACATCGCAGCGGTTACGCCATCCGAAAAGCTAGAAAGCGCGCTCCAAGAGATCCGTGAGGCACTGGTGACCCACGGTGAAGAGCTTGGCTTCAATCCCTCGGTGGTGGGACTCACTCCGCAGGATGTAACGAGGCTGTCGAGCACGGGAGACCCTTGGTGGGGCGGCGTCGAAGCAAATGCCCTGCTCGTCTTGGGTCCACGCCCGGACGAACTCGCAACAAAAACTCGCCAGAAGGCGTTGGCATGACCAGAAGAGGTGCGACGAAAGTAGTCGAGACAGGCTTTGGCGAGGAGCGATTGCGCATCGCCCGCTCATATTTGAAGGCTGCCCGTTTGGAGGTGCAATGTCTGAAACGGGTAACATCGGCAATCCGGCTATGTCGCAGATCGTGAATGCGGCAATAGCATACGCCGTGCGCTCACTGCCCGATTTGCAGGAACGATCAACCGCGCGGATCATGCGGCCGTGGTGAAAACCATGCGCGATGCGCTTGGAAATCGCCTTCCTGCAGCGCAGGCCAGCCGGTTGCGGAGCATTCTCCATGAGAAGGACGAAGCTCAATACGGAATCAGGGCAAAATCACTACCCGAAGCCGAGAGCTTGCTCGACAAGTTGGAAAAGTTCGCGGAGTGGGCGGAAAAAGAACTGGAAGTCTGATCAGCAATGGAGGCGGCATGTCGCTTATGGCGACCTGAATGTTACTTCAGCAGTTTGATCAGCACTGTGAAAGCCGCGTCGATGTCAGCGCGAACCGCGGCCCGGACAGCTTCCGCGTTGCGGTCTCGCAGCGCTGCAAACATCTGCTGATGGTGCTGGTTGGCGGTCGAATAGTTTCCAGAATCGTGCAGCATGTTGAAATAGGGACTGATCTGCAGCCACAGGTTCTCGATGATGTTGAGCATGTTTTCCGAACCCGCGGCTCGATAGATGGAGAAATGAAAGGCGTAGTTGGCCCTGAGGTAGGATTTGACGTCGCCGGCGGCATTGGCCTGTTCGAGTGCGTCCAGATGCTGGCGCAGCAGCGCCACGCTGGGATCGTCCATTCGCTCGGCCGCCCATGCGGCGGCGATCGCCTCGATCTCAAACCTGACGTTCCTGAGATCGATGAGTCGCGCGCGGCTTAATGCCGGGATACCGATCGAACGGCCAGAAACCACCATCAATGCGTTGGCGGCGCTCAGACGCCGCAGTGCCTCGCGAACCGGCATCGGGCTGACGCCGAAAGCGTCTGCGAGGCTCTGCACCGTCACCATTTCACCTGGAACGATACTGCCGTCGAGGATCAACTCGGTGACGTGCCGGTAGACCCTGTCCTGCAGGGTTTCCCTGGACAGCGGCGTAATCTCGACGCCCGGCTTCCTGAATGCCGCCCCAGCCATCTGTGCCTACCTTTCCCCAAACGGCGACGCTCTTGTCCTACCCGGCGCCTGTGCCCGGAATGCAAGGTTCGGATTGCCGCGTCAAGCGCCGGCGTATCCGGCTTTTACCCATTAGCATTTCATCATTGATCTTTGATCAAATCATGATACGGTCAGCTGCGTCGAATGACAAGGAGCACGTTTCGTGCCCTTGGGAGGCATTTGGTCGTCTGAATTGGGAGGAGTTTCGAATGGGTATCGGATCGAAAGCCCGGCGGCTCGCGCTGCTTGCCGGCATGGCTGTTTGCGCCTTTGGGATGTCGGCGGCCGAGGCGGCCGGAAAGCACAAAATATTTCTCAGCATGAGCTTCATCGGCAATGATTGGCAGGCCGAGGCCGCCAACATGGTCAAGGCGATGGCGTCGCACAAGAGCATGGCCGACAAGGTCGACCTCCAGGTTCAGGTGGCCGGGCCGAACGCACAGCGCCAGATCCAGCAGATCAACGCGATGGTGCAGGCAGGTGCCGAAGCCATCGTGATCTTCCCGATCTCGCCGACAGCGCTCAACCAGGTGGTGAAGAACGCCTGCGACAAGGGGGTAAAGGTGTTTGCCTACGATGCCGAGATCACAGAGCCCTGCGCCTACAACGTCCATATCGATCAGGAAGAGGCTGGCCGCGTGACGGCGGAGTGGCTGGTCAAGAAGCTCAATGGCAAGGGCAACATCATCGCAGTGACCGGCGTTCCCGGCACCTCGGTCGACGATCTGCGCACCAAGGCCGCAAAGGAGGTGTTTGCCAAGCATCCCGACATCAAGATCGTGGGCGAGGCTGTCGGTATGTGGAGCCAGGCGGTGGCCCGCACCGAACTTTCCAAGATATTGGCGACGCGCAGCTGGGACGACATAAATGGGCTGTGGATGCAGGTCGGCTGCTTCACCGCCAATTCCATGCAGCTCGAGGCCGGCAAGAAGAGCAGCGAACTGCTGCCTTGCGCCGGCGAGGGCTCCAATGGCGGGCGCATCCAGATGCTGCCGGAGGGCACGGAGGTCGAGGGCGCAGCCTCTCCCTATGCGCCGCTCGGCGCGCCGCGTATCTCCTATGCATCGCCGCCCTATTCCGGCGCGCTTGCCCTTAAGCTTGCAGTCGAGGCACTTGACGGCAAGGAGGTTGCCAAGAAGACGATCCTGCCACTGCCGGTCGTCACCAACGACACGATAAAGCTTTGTAACGAAGGCACCTGGGCAGAGATGAAGGCTGGCTGTAACGCCTTCAAACCGTCGCTGGTCTCCAACCCCGGCTGGTTCGCCTCGATCTTCTCCGACCAGACACCTGAAATCGGTCTCGCGGCCGCCCTTGTCGGCCAGCCCGAGGAGTAAGGCTCTCCGAATGGGGCGTGGGGTGCTTTGGAGGCCCTCCCACGCACCCCGTGCAGGCCGGGACTGGGATCATGATGTCAGCGCAATCGACAGCTGTCGGCATAGAGGGCGTCCGCAAGGCGTTTGGTGCGACGGTCGCCCTCGATGGCGTCTCCTTTGAGATCGTTTCGGGCAGCGTGCACGCGCTGCTCGGCGAAAACGGTGCCGGCAAGTCGACGCTCGTCAAGCTGCTGTCGGGACTGGTGCGGCCCGACGAAGGGCAAATCACCGTTCTTGGTGAACCGGCGCCACTCGGTTCGCCGCGCGCCGCGCACGCCAAAGGCGTGCAGACAGCCTTCCAGGAAATGACGCTGGTGCGCGATCTCAGCGTTCTCGACAACATGCTGCTGCCCTACGCGCCTGTCGGCTCGAGCGGCCTGATCAGGCGGGCGAGCGCGCGCAGGGCGGTGCGCCAGCACATTTCAGATCTCGGCTTTTCGGTCGATCTTGATGCCGAGGTCGCAACCCTCGATCTCGCCGTCCGCCAGAAGATCGAAATCGCGCGCGCGCTCTATCGCAAGCCGCGCATCCTCCTGCTCGACGAACCGACCTCGACGCTGTCGGGCGGCGATGTCGAATGGCTGGGCGGCATCATCGCGCGACTTAAGGCCGCCGGCACGACGGTCGTGTTCATCACCCACCGCATGCGAGAGGTGCGGGCCTTCTGCGACACGCTGACCATTCTCAGAAACGGCCGTCACATCGTGACGGCGCCGGTGGCCGACGTCCCGGATGGAGAAGTGATCGAAAAGATCATCGGTCGCAGCATCGCCCAGACCTTTCCGCCGAAACCCGAAAGCGAGGCGGTCTTCGGTCCGCCGGTGCTCGGCGTACGCGATCTCAAGGCCGGCATGAAGCTCGACGGCGTCGGTTTCGACCTCCGCAAGGGCGAGATTCTCGGCATTGCCGGGCTTCAGGGCATGGGCCAACTCGACCTGTTCCTCGCCTGCTTCGGCATGGCCGAGATCGAGCGCGGCCATATCCTGGTCGACGGGCGCGAAGTGTGGCTCGGCTCGCCCGCCGATGCGCTCAAGCCCAATATGGCGATCGGGCTGGTGCCGGAGGACCGCAAGACCGAAGGCCTGTTCCTGAAGCTCTCGGGCCGGCAAAACGTATCGCTGCCGGTCGTCGCGCGTTTTACCCGATTTGGCCTGATCAGCAGGCACGAGGAGGCGCAGGCCGTCCAGTCCGCCTTCTCGGCGGTCGAGGTCGACCACCGCGCCATGTGGACGAGGGCGGGGGCGTTTTCGGGCGGTAACCAGCAGAAGATCGCCATCGCCAAATGGCTGGTCGCCGAGAGCCGCATCCTGCTGCTCTTCGACCCAACCCGCGGCATCGACGTCGGCACCAAGCACGAGCTCTATGTGATGATGCGCGACTTTGTGGCGGCCGGCGGCTCGATCCTTCTGCATTCAACCGAAATTCCCGAGCTGGTCCATCAATGCGACCGAGTGCTCGTCCTCTATGACGGTCACTTGGTGGCGGAGCTTGCCGGCAACCACATCACGGAAGGCGCGATCATGCGACCGGCGCTGGGGCAAGGCGAGTTGGTCCGGGAGGCGGCGGAATGAGCGTGACGAGTTTGCCCGCCGCGGCACCGGCCGCGACATTGACGCGGCTTCTCGCGCGGCACAGCGGCGCGATCATCGCGGCGATCGTCTTTGCGGTGCTCCTGCTTATCGTCGATCTGGTCAGTGCCGGGCGGCTCACCTATTTCGACATTTCGTTTCTCTCCAGCGGCGGCGCCACCTCGGCACTGGCGGCGGTCGGCCAGACGGTGGTCATCCTGTCCGGCGGTTTCGACCTGTCCGCCGGCGCGGTGATCTCGCTGGTCAATGTCGTCCTGGCAAAAGGTATGGATCCGATGGCGACCGGCTCCAGTGTCGCGCTGTGGACCTTGGCCGGAATTGGTGTCGGCATGCTGGTCGGCGCCTTTAACGGCTTCTTCATTGCCGTCCTGCGCATGCAGCCTATCGTCGTCACGCTGTCGACCATGTTCATCCTGCAGGGGGTAACGCTGCTGGTCATGGACAAGCCGGGCGGCTTCGTCTCGCCCGATCTTGGCGCCTTCTATCTCGGTGATGCTATCGCCGGCTGGATACCGATGCCGCTGGTGGTCATCGGCGTCGTCCTGCTCGCCTGGTTCTGGCTCAAAGGCACACGCTTCGGGACCGCGCTTTATGCCGTCGGCAGTGATCCGGACGCGGCCGCTTCGGTCGGCGTGCGCGTCGTTCTCGTGCGCTTCCTGGTCTATGTCATAGCCGGCGGCTGCTACGGGCTCGCCGGCGTCTTCATCAGCGCACAGACGGGCAGCGGCGATCCGCTCGTCGGTAACCCGTTGTTGCTGTCGATGTTCGCGGCGGTCGTCGTCGGCGGTACAAGGCTGGGCGGCGGTCAAGGCGGGCCGGTTGGCACCGTCTTCGGCGCCTACATCCTGATGATGGTCGTCAACATCCTGCTCGTACTCAACGTCTCGGCCTATTATTCGACGATCGCCGAGGGCACGATCCTGATCCTTGCCGTGCTTGCCGGCTCGCTGTCGTATGGCTCCGTGCTCGCCCGCCAACTGCGTGCGCTGCGGGCGCGGTTGGCCGCATGGCGCGCCGGAATGCTGCCCTCGCAGATCGATCGCACCGACCGGCGGCTGAGGATCGCGCGTGGCAGCACCGACGATCAGCAGGCGCCGCAGCCGGCCTTCCATATACGCAATGCCGAGACGCTGCGTTATGCGCTGCCGGCCTATGTCTGCCTGGCCGTCGTCGTGATCGTCACCCAGATCTGGCTCGGACGCGCCATCGTCAACGTCACCTACTGGAACTCGCTTTTCGTGCTGTCGAGCTTCCTCGCCGTCCTGGCGCTTGGGCAAGGCAGCGTAATCCTCACCGGCGGGCTCGACCTGTCTGTACCGTGGACGATCGGTCTCTCGGGCATCCTGCTTGCCGGCATGGTCAACGGCTCGGATGGTGCGCTTGCCTATGCGCTGCCGGCGGTGCTGCTCACAGCTTGCCTGATCGGTCTTGCCAACGGCATTGGCATCGTCTTCCTCGGCATTTCGCCGATCGTGATGACGCTGGCCACCAACGGCATTCTGCAAGGCGTCGCGCTGCTTTACTCGCAGGGTACGCCGGCCGGCTTCTCCTCGCCGATGCTGCGCTGGTTCATGACCGGGAAGGTATTCGTTGTGACGCCGGTGGTGCTGTTCATGATCGCCTTCGTCGTCTTTGCCGTGCTGCTGCTTGGCCGCACCCCTTTCGGCCGCCGGGTTTATGGCATCGGCAACAGCCTGCGCGCGGCCCAGCTCTCCGGCATCGCGGTCGGGCGCACGCTCATCCTCGTCTATGTGCTGTCGGCGGTCTGCGCGGGGCTCGTCGGCATCATGCTGACCGGCTTTTCCGGCCAGGCCAGCCTCGGCATGGGTGACGACTATCTGCTGCCCTCGATCGCCGTAGTCGTCGTCGGCGGTGCGCTGATCACCGGCGGGCGCGGCCACTATCTCGGCATGCTGGGGGGCGTGCTGCTTTTGACGGCGTTGCAGATGCTGCTCGCCGGCACGACGCTGCCTTATGCAACGCGGGCGATCCTGTTCGGGCTGGTGGTGCTCGCTGCGGTCATGGCGCTGCGCGAAAGGCGAATTCAATGAAAGGAATGGAATAATGAGCTCCAGCGCACCGGCATCGGCGGACGAATTCCTGACAGGGCTCAAAGGCCAACGCGTGCTGGTCACGGCGGGTGCCGGCGGCATCGGCTTTGCTATTGCCGAGACGCTGTCGGGGCTCGGCGCGCGTGTCGTGATCTGCGACATTTCCGACGAGGCGCTGGCCGCCGCTCCAGAGAGGCTCACACTCGCCGGCGCAGTCAAAGCGGACGTTTCACGCGACGACGATGTCGACCGGCTGTTCGAGACCATAAAGGAGAAGCTCGGCGGGCTCGACGCCCTGATCAACAATGCCGGCATTGCCGGGCCGACCGGCGGGGTCGATGAGATCGATCCGGCAGACTGGCGGCGCTGCATAGATATCTGCCTGACCGGCCAGTTCCTGTGCGCGCGCCGTGCCGTGCCGCTGATCAAGGCGGCGGGCGGCGGCTCGATCGTTTCGATGTCTTCGGCCGCCGGCCGCCATGGCTACGCGTTCCGCACGCCGTACTCGGCTGCCAAGTTCGGCGTTGTCGGCCTGACCCAGAGCCTTGCCAAGGAACTCGGACCGCATGGGATCAGGGTCAATGCCATCTTGCCCGGCATCATCGAAGGGCCGCGCATCGACAAGGTCATTGCCGACCGGGCAAAGCAGCTCGGCGTTTCAAACGAGGAGATGACACAACGCTATCTGCAGAACATCTCGCTGCGCCGCATGACCAGTCCATACGATGTCGCGGCGATGGTGGCCTTCCTGCTTTCCGATGCGGGCATCAACATTTCCGGCCAGTCGCTCGGCGTCGACGGCAACGTCGAGACACTCTGAGGGGGAGATCATGGCGAAGGTAGCAATTGTCGGAAGCGGCTTCATCGGGCGAGCGTGGGCGATCAGCTTCGCTCGTGCCGGCCATGATGTGCGCATGTGGGATCAGGCGCCGGCCGCGGCCAGCGGTGCGCGCGACTATATCGCTGGGGTGCTCGGCGACCTTGCCGCCAACGATCTGCTGCGGGGACAGGCGGTCGATACCGTGCTTGGCCGCATCATCATTGTGGAGGAGCTTGGCGAGGCCTTGGCCGATGCCGTCCATGTCCAGGAGAACACGCCGGAAAACCTCGAGGTGAAGCGTGACGTGTTCTCCCGCATCGACGCACTTTCCGGTCCGCAGGCGGTGATCGCCAGTTCCACCTCGGCGCTGTTGCCGTCGAGATTCACCGATCATCTTGAGGGGCGCCATCGCTGCCTCGTCGTGCACCCGATCAATCCGCCCTATCTCATCCCGGCAGCGGAGGTGGTGCCGGCGCCATGGACCTCCGCCGAAACGGTGGAAAGGACCCGCGCGTTTCTTGTCGAGGCGGGCCATGCGCCACTGGTGATGAAGCGCGAGCTCGACGGCTTCATCATGAACCGCTTGCAAGGCGCGCTGTTGGAGGAGGCGTTTCGGCTCGTCGCCGACGGCTATGCCAGCGTCGAGGACGTCGACACTGGCCTGCGCGACGGGCTGGCGCTGCGCTGGTCGTTCATGGGTCCGTTCGAGACGGTCGACCTCAATGCACCCGGTGGTGTGCGCGACTATGTCGAGCGCTATCAGGCGATCTATTCCAACATCTTCCCTCAGATGCTGCGCCGCGTCGACTGGGCCGGCGAGGTCATGGAAACGGTCGAGGCCGAGCGTCGCAAGCGCCTGCCGCGGGAAGAACTCGGCGAACGGCAGGTCTGGCGCGACCGCCGGCTGATGGCGCTGGCGGCGCACAAGAAAAAGTCGGATCAGGAGTTTGGACAATGACGCAAACAAGCCGCAAGCCCGGCGCCCAGCAACCCAGCGGCAAGGTCATCATCACCTGCGCGGTGACGGGGGCGATCCACACGCCGACTATGTCGCCTTATCTACCGATCACGCCGGACCAGATCGCGCGCGAGGCGATCGCGGCGGCGGAGGCGGGTGCGGCGATCCTGCATCTGCATGCCCGCGACCCCGAGACCGGCAAGCCCGACCAGACGCCAGAGGCGTTCGCGCGTTTCCTGCCGCGCGTCAAGCAAGGCACCAATGCCGCCATCAACATCACCACCGGCGGCAGTCCTTACATGAAGGTGGAGGAGCGTGTGCGCCCCGCCGCCCAATTCAAGCCGGAGGTCGCCTCGCTCAACATGGGCTCGATCAATTTCGGGCTCTATCACCTCGCCGACAAATACGAGACGTTCAAGTTCGATTGGGAAAAGCCGCATCTGGAAGCGACGCGTGATCTGGTCTTCCGCAACTCGTTCAAGGACATCGAATACATACTGGCAACCTGCTACGACAATGGGACGCGCTTCGAGTTCGAGTGCTACGACATCGCCCATCTCTATAACCTCTCCCATTTCGCCGATCGCGGGCTGGTGAAGCCGCCGTTCTTCGTGCAGTCGGTGTTCGGCCTGCTCGGCGGCATCGGCACGCACCCGGAAGACGTCGCCCATATGAAGCGCACCGCCGATCGCCTGTTCGGCGACCAGTTCCGCTGGTCGGTGCTGGGTGCGGGCGCCAGCCAGTTGCGCATCGCGGCACAATCGGCAGCGCTTGGCGGCAACATTCGCGTTGGGCTCGAAGACAGTCTTTGGGCCGGTAGGGGCAGGCTTGCCAAGTCGAATGCCGAGCAGGTGGTGCTCGCCCGCAAGATCGTCGAAGGCCTCGGCATGGAAGTGGCAACGCCCGACGAGGCCCGCGAAATCCTGTCATTGAAGGGCGGCGACCAGGTCGCGTTCTGACCGGTTTCTGCAAGGTTCGAACAGAGGAGGACGGCATGAAGATCGAAGTCGTGGTGGACGTGAAGACCACGCTGGGCGAGGGACCGCTGTGGGACGTTGAACAGGAGCGCCTCTACTGGATCGACAGTTTCGACGGGCGTGTGTTTCGGGCAACCGCCGACGGGAGCGAGATCCGTTGCTGGGACGTGCCGATGAAGATCGGTTCGATGGCATTGCGCAAGGACGGAGGTGGCGCGGTGGTATCGCTGCAGCGCGGTTTCCATCTGCTTGATTTCGCCACCGGCGAGGTGACGCCGATTCACGATCCGGAGCCGGACAGGCCGATGAACCGGCTCAATGACGGCAAGGTCGACCGGCGCGGCCGCTTCTTCGCCGGCTCAATGGACACGATGGAAGAGGGACCCTCCGGCGGACTCTACCGGCTCGATCCGGATTTCTCGGTTACCAGAATAGATTCCGGCATCATCTGCTCGAACGGTCCGTGCTGGAGCCCGGACGACCGCACCTTTTATTTCGCCGACACCTGGACCGGCGAGATCTGGGCCTACGACTACGACATCGCAACCGGTGCCGCCACCAACCGGCGCACCTTCACGCGTGTCGATACCAGCCGGGGCGGGGCGGCTGACGGCTCGACCGTCGATGCGGAAGGATTCCTTTGGAACGCGCTGGTCTATGACGGCAGGCTGGTGCGTTACGCGCCCGACGGCAGCATTGATCGCATCATCGACATGCCCGTCAAGAAGATCACCAGCGTCATGTTCGGCGGGCCCAGGCTCGACACCTTGTACGTCACTTCGATGGCCAAGCCGCCGCTGCCGCGCTTTCCGGGCGACGGAGTTTTACGAGGCAGCCTTTTTGCCATCACCGGCCTCGGCGTGACGGGAGTTCCCGAGCCAAGATTTGCCGCGTAAATCGGTGCGTAATGGCGATGTCCTTCCTGCCTGCTTGGTGCCACCCCAACCTCCCGCCGCAGGGCAACCGGCGCTGGAAACTCGTGCCCTGCGGTTCTGATGGAACCCACAATGAGAGGCTTGAGGCGCTTTCGCCTGACGTGCGCGCGAACATGTCCCTGGAGAAACCATCAACCGAGCGTTGGAAACCTGCTCGCAACAAGAAATCCACCCATTAGCAACTCCAACGCATCGAGTGCCTCTTCATCCCGCAAATTGGTCAGAGCTACGCTGTCCACCAAGACAACCTTTTCATTGTCTATGTCATAGACTTCCCAAAGTCCGTCCCTGATCCTTCGGATGGCGTGTCGACGCTCCATAAGCGGAACCTAATACTCGAGTCGCGGCGACGTTGATAGAAAATTCGGGCACGAGCCGATCATAATAGTGGAAAACCGCAGGTCGCCCTGACGATGCTCTTACGATTGAGCCCACGAAAAAGCGCTTCAGAAAACGAAGAGCACCGATGGCGGCAGCACGACAGGCGGTGCGCCGGCTATCACCAGTCCTGTGTTGAGGGCAGGTTGGTTTCCGCTATCAACCGCTTCGTCATCGACCACAAGCTGCAGTCATAGCCCTTCGTCTGGACCGACGATCCCGACAAAATCATCACGGCCGCCGCGCGTGCACCAGGTGCTGGAGTCGATCCATAGCATTGACTATAGCAGTGTGGCGGTCCGCGAATGTCCGCTCTCCCAATAGGCAAGTTCGACCCCAAACAGACGTCCTCGTCAGTCTTTCGCTAGTCGACACGCAGGCCTCGATGGCGACGACGTCCGTGAACGACAGGATTGGAGCTTTCGGTACTGACATACGGTTCTACCTCAGGCAAAGAGCAAATCGTGGACTACGGCGCCCATCAGGACAACGATTGCGAGCAGGGAGACTGCAAAAGCGATCGTGCGCCAAGGCTGCATGGCCTTCAGATAGACTATCGAATGTACGATCCTGGCGACTACAAAAATTGCGAAAATGGGAATTGCAATTGCTGCCTTTCCTCCCGTGAAAACAAAGAGCAGGCCCAGCAGCAGAAATGGATAGATCGTGGCCTCGGCATTGCGGTGTGCGCGCAGGAGCCGCGCGACAGTTGGCGGGTCAATTTCTGACACGGGTACACCATAGCGAGCCCCATCCTCCGGATTGATTGCCACGCCACCCTTCGCGCGGATCGCCCCGCTGGAAGCCCAGAGCATCAGAAGATTAAGGCATAGAACGACGCAGGTGATGGCATACGCCACCAGAGCCGCATCTGCCGCTGTCCAGATTGATTGTTGCATCTAATGTTACTCGCCGCTGCTCGGAGCAGTTGACGGAGAGCTGGATGTCCGTTGTGCCATCGCGCCAATATGTGCGGCAAGGTTGTCCAATGTCTTGGCCGTTCCGGTGTCGATGCCCATTTTCAGATATTGCTCCAACCGTTCCGCCGAGCCGCACTCGATCCTCACCGTCAGAAACGTCTTGCCGCCAGTCTCGTCGAGAATGACACGCCCGATCGCCTCCATTGCTTCGAAGACGAGATGACGCGGCGGTGCGATCTCGCGATAGACGCCAGCGAACTGGTTGGCGCCAGGGGGATGCCGGTTGACGAACCTGAAGGCCCCTCCCGGACGCAGGTCGATCTCGCATTGTGCGAGCGGTTCGCCTGATGGATCCCACCAGCATGCCACATGCTCCGGCTGCGTCCATGCCTCGAAGACCTGTTCACAGGGCGCAGCAAGCACGCGCGTCAGAATGATCGTGTGCTTGTCCCGGTCGAGTATCAGGTCGGTGTTCGCGATCCCTGCCAGCATGCTACTTCTCCTTTTTGCCCATTTTTTCGAGGTGGCGATCCAGATTGTCGAGCCTGTCTTCCCATTGGCTGCGAAACGGCTCTACCCAGTCGGCAATATCCTTGAGAGCCGTTGTCACCAGCTTGCGCGGTCGCCGCTGCGCATCACGTCCGCGTTCGATGAAACCCGCATCCTCCAGCACCTTGAGATGCTTGGAGATCGTGGGTTGACTGAGTTCGAATGGTGCCAGCAGTTCCGACACCGTGGCTTCGCCCGTCGCAAGGCGGGCCAGGATCGCGCGTCGCGTGGGATCGGAGAGGGCCGAGAATGCCTTGCTCAGACGGTCGCCGGTGGGTCCATATATTGCCATATGACTATATAGCCATATGGCGATTAACGAGTCAAGACCTTAGATAAGAGGCCGTCGGCTAGGCACGACGATTGCCTCGGGTGGGCGGGCTTCTTTTGCTTACCCTATCCGAGGAGTCCGAAGGGTATGTCTGGGGAAGCCGCTCCAGATTGCCAATCGTTTTCCTGTTGAGCTGCATACCGATTGCCTATTCGGCACCGGGCGGAAATGTTTCAATGGCCAGGACCTCCAAGCCGTCAATTTCTTGCATCACCTTTCCAGCGATGCCTTGCAAGTCGCCGTACATCCCCGCGGTCGACTCGATTACGCCTTGTATTTGAGCCTCCCGCTTGGCCCACAGGCGTGTTGTGGCCTTGCGTTCCTTGGCCAGGTCCTCCTGCATATCAGAGAACTTTTCGACGATGGCCTCGACGCGATGGCGGAACCGCGGACCGGTCAGATAGCCATAGACCTGCTCCATTTTGGTGGCTTGGCCGTCCTGGGCGAGGCGGGAGTTCGCCAGCTCGATGAGTGATTGTCGCAGCATGATTGCGATCGGCATCGCGCATTTGGGATGGGCGACATAGACCCCGTCCAGAAGATCGAAGGTTTCCACACCGGCAGGCAGAGCTTCCGAGATCATAAGCGCAATGTCCGCCTTTGCGGCCCGCTGATCAGCCCTGAGCTTCCCCAACCAACCCTGGCTCCAGTTCTTGGTGCGTTTCGATTCCCACAAAATGGCGCCGCATGGCTGGCCGGCCGGTCCGACGACGCGGTGCAGGACATCTCCGCCGAACTCACCCTTGGCAACCGGTTCAATGACGTCCATCGGGAACCGGCCGGCAATGAGGGCTTCCAGCTGAAGCTCCAGAACTTCACCCTGCAGCTGCTGGGAACCCTGTTCCGCACGGCGCTTCAGCTCCTCAATCTGACGCTGCATGCCTGCGATCTGTTCTTCCTTTTCCGCGACCTTCATTTTGAGCCCGTCTTCCGCTTCCGACCTCGCCTTGACGCGAACGGCGTCCAGCCCCTCCTGGATCTTCCTTTCGATGGTCAGCGCCATCTCCCGGCTTTCGTCGTCAAGCGCACGCTGCTTTTTCAGGAATTCCGCCTGTTGCTGCTGGGCCTCGGTGAGCTTTTCGTCGCGCGCCTTCAACGTCGCCTCCAGCTCGGCAAGCTTCGTATCCTTGTCCTCCAGGTCTACCGAAAGCAGCAATTTTGCCTTGCGGGCTTCCTCGACCGCGATTCCGGCACGCTCAAGCTTAATTTGCCCAGCCACCTGGTTGGCGATGTCCTCTTTGGCGGCGACGATCTCGGCCTGCTGGCGCTTGAGCTCCTCTTCTCTGGCAGCCATCGATGCCTTGCTCTGCGCCAGGCGCATTTCGTATTCTTCACGCGTGGCGGCAATCAAAGGGGCCGCGAGCGACTCATTGAGCTTGATTTCCGTCTTGCAGCTTGGGCAGCTGATTGTCGGTTCATTGAGAATCCTGTCCCCCTGCAGCATGGTATTGATGGGCTGGACGGTCATCTGCGCGCTGCCTCCCTGAGGAATCAGTTAAAGGACACGCCAGACTATATATCTCGCCACGCGTTTTCGGAAAAGAACAAAAAGTGAACCAATTTTCTGCGGCTCCATGAAGTCCATGTGATCGGCGATGTATCTGCGCGTGCTGACTGAGAAGGCGAGGGCCCGGGAGCCACCATGGTCGCCGTATCGAGAAGCAGTCTCATGCAGGCATATTGGATATCGCGTGCGATATTGCAAGAGGACCGAGCTTTTCGTAAATTGCCTGGCTTGGGAATTCCAAATCGCAGTGCTCAAGTATTTGCACGCCACACTACGACCGCGCGGCAACTGAACTTGTCTTGCCGATCATCACGCCGCTCAATGCCCTCGATCTATACAGAAGAGCGGGCATGCCATGGTGGACGAGGCCAAACCTGGGAACGACAAGATTACAGGGCTGACATGTCGGCACGAGATATGGTTGAACGAGCCGTCCTGTCGATCGCCCGTTTGTTGGGTCGACGGGCTGCTCGGGAGCATTTCGAGGAATTGCAGGCGGCCAACGACAGCAATGTCCACCTCTTGAGAAAACACCGTCAGAAGGGGAGGGTGGGGCGCGAGGAGAGGGCGTAGGGCGCCCCGCGCTCCGGTGCTGGCCCCTTCGATGCGGGTAAGGACCGGAGGCCCGCCAAGAAATCAGTACGGCTATTTGCGAACGATGCCGCGCAATCGACGCTGCGCCGCCGTCTCTTTGATCACGCCAGCAATTTTGCGGACAAATGCGGGGCTGAACGCGCCGATCGGCGTCGTCGTCACCAGATCATAGGCTTCATCGACCGGCACCCGGTTAAATTCGTCCAGGATCAGCCATGACGGATAGTCGAGGCCGCCGCGGCGGCATTCGATTTCGCTGATGGCGAGATGCGGGCGCGACCGGTGGGGTTTTTGCGAAGTCAGCGGAAAGAGAAACAAGGCTGGGCGTTGCTAGCGTCCGGACAACGATGCAAACCGGCCTCGCCTTGCGTCCGGATTCCTCGCCGGCGTCTGCTTCCCGCGCCCATAGGTAATAATATCGGAGCAGATCGCCAGCTTTAAGCATCGGGCGTGTCGCCGGAAATTATGGCATCCAGTCCTGTCATGAGTTCATTGTGGACTTCATCCGGTGCGTCCTCGATCGTATAGGCGACCGAATGCGGCTGGCCGACGAGCTGGTGGTACTGAGCAGCGGACAGGATGACGAGCTTTTCCTTGCCGCGCTTGGTCAGGGCCACCGGCTCGATCAATGCCGTTTCGAGGATTTCGCCTGACACGCGATTCATGTCGGAGAATGTGAATTGCTTCATCGCCGTACTTCCTTTTAAAGTACCTACAATAGGTAATTCACGTAAGAAAAGCAAGAATGGTGGCGCCCACGCGCCACCTTTCCTATCAGCATCGACCCGCTCGAAAGAGCGGCATTGTCCGTTCATTGCTGAGTGCGGCGCGGTTGGTCTGGAACGTGTGGCCGTCCCAATCCTTCCATGCCTCCCAGCCTGGGGTCGGAGCAAGAACAGTTCCCAGCGACACGAGGTTGAACGGAGCATGAACGTCATGCGGCGTGGCGTAACCGAGCCGGAAGTCTGAGCGACCGGAAGCTTTCACGCATCTGATGTTCTGTATCCCAGGTATAGATGCCGGTCAGATTGATGTGTTCCCAGCTCAGCGGCGAGACGTGCTTGAGCGGATGATCCGGGATCTCGCGGTGCATTTTGCGCAAGTGGGTGACGGCCCGTTCGATATAGACCGTATTCCAATGCACGATCGCGCTAACGATGAGGTTGAGGCCGGAGGCGCGGAGCGCCGCCGTCGCCGCGCCGGTCGCGCCAGCCATCGATCGTATCGGAGCGGCTGACCGCCGTGACGTGCGCTGGAACGATGTAGATGAGCCTAAGGACCGATTAACCATAGACAGAACTTCTGCTATTGCCGAACAAGCGGATATTCCTCCGGAAGCTCATCATCCATGGCTAAGGCAGCCGGGGCTATAATACCTGCAGCGCATGGCCGAATCTGCTCGCGTTCGCACTATTTCACGGCTTTCACTTCCACGCGCCGGTTGAGAGCGCGCCCCGAATCCGTGGCATTGTCAGCGATCGGCTCCATTAGCCCGCGGCCGTCACCACTATAAACGAGGTTGACAAAACAGATGGCTACACCGGGCTCAACGAGGCTATGTTGGGTCCCGCGGGCATGGTGGCTGATCAGGTACGCCATAGCTGCGAGTAAATGCGGCACCGCGGGCTCGGCCCGACCGGTGCAGGCCGATATTCCCAAAAACCTGCGTATGAAGTTACTCGGTCTTTCCACTTCCGCGCTGCTAACCACGATGAATTCCGCGGCCGCCCTGTCGTACTGCGCGCCAGATGACGAACCTTGTCGGCAATCTACCGATTTTCCGATTCTTATTCTATTCGGAGTTCTGGTTGTGATGGCGATGGTCTCCAAAGTCATCACATATTTCCGGCAGAAACAGGGGCGAAAATAACGGAGTGGGCGGCTGCGCATAACGGGCGGCGCGCTATAAACTTGGAGTCAATGTTTAATCACTGGGCTGCCTATGCAGCGTTTGAGGGCAACTGTGAAGCGGCTTTTTATCGCGGTTCTGGTCGCATCTGTGGTTCTTAGTTCTCAGGCTAGGTCCGCAGTCGATCCAATGATCAAGGCCGAACAGAGCGCGCTAATCAGATGTAATTTGGGGTGGGCCGCAAAACTAGCGGTCCAGCCTGGCGCCCCGAGTACCTTAGCAAGAAAAGCGCAGCAATTGTGCGCGGGAGAAGACGCAACGTACGACCGCGTGGTGCGATTGTCCCTTCGTTACAAGGTGATCGCCGACAGATACATGCGCAAAATACATGCCTCTCAATTGAGGTCTAATGCAGCGATGATTGTTAAAGTCCGCGCTCTGATGAAAAAGAGAAGGCCATAACTCCCCTCGGCTGCTATGCGCAGATCGGCTTGCGGATGATAGTCTCAGTGATCGCTGCGGCCTTACTCAATGCTCTCTGAAGTCCTGCAGCGAAGCGTGACGTAGATCCTCTTCGCCGCGCATATGCTTCACGCGGCCGATTAGCCCCAGCTTGACGGGTCGTGACCTAGGAGAATCCGCTGACTAATTTCTTTGTCCAGCTTGCAATTGCGAGCCCGCAAGCGACGCCCACACAATCGGCAAACCAGTCGAACATATCCATGTCGCGGCCTATCATTTGCATGCCCTGGAGGATCTCGATCGCGGCGCCGGTAAGAGCAAGAAAAATGGTCAGTCTTGCCCTGTGCTCTGGCCAACCGAGACTGCCGATAGCCGTCAACACGACGAAAGCTGCGGCGTGATTGAGCTTGTCATCATGAGAGGTGAAGCCGAAGCCAAAATTCTGCAAAAGCCACTCCGGTGAGAGTGCGAGCACGAGGACACCGGCCAGTGTGACCAGAAAAGCAGTCCTTGCTGCGATGGGAAAAGATCTTGCACGCAAAAAAATGGGGTCACTCCTTTTCCGACGTTACAGGCCGGTACTTCGAACATAGCCGTCCGCACGTAGCGGCACATCGGAACAGAGTCCACTGCCGCGGGAGGGCTAGGCAAAAGCCATTAGCTGGCCTTCCGCGTTCAATGCGGCAGGATCAGGGCGGGCGCCAACTACCCGAGAGCTGAGCCGGTCTTGCTCCAGCATTTTCGGCACGCGCCGTCTGCACCATTTGCGAAGTTCGTCGCGGGAGCCCGAGAGCTGCTCTCGTTGGCGACCGGGTGGGCATCATCGGCGGAATGAACTCGGGACGGCCGGCGCCGGTACTACAATTTTACGCACCCAGTCAATACTAGGCACAAAGCTTATATTAGCCAGAGCGAACGGAGCGTGATTCTGGAAGGGCCGCGATGCTGCGGACCGCGTCCTTCATCTACGACCGCACAAGATTGTCAACAATCTGTAAAAGTTTTGTTGACAGATAATAGATTTGAGCCCTCACTCACAAAACTCCGCGTATCGGTCGAGTTCTGTCGCAACAATGCGCGGCCTCCAAAGGGGAAAGAACAATGATCAATAGACGTTCAATAATCACATTCGCCGCGCTCGGCACCGTCTCTGCGCTGGCAATCATGGCCGGCGGCACAATCACGGTGCACGCCGCCAACAAGGAACTCAAGATCGGCTTTGTCGGCGTGACGAGTGGCGCGGCCGCTGCGTGGGGCACATCCAACGTCCGCTCGATGCAGACGCGCGCCGCCTGGATCAACGAAACCGGCGGTGTGAAGATTGGTGACGAGACCTATGACATCAAAATCGTCACCTTCGACGATCAGAAGGACCCCAAGCGGGCGATCGCCGGCATGGAGAAGATGGCCCAGGAGGGCATCCACTATGTCGTCGGTCCGAATGTTGACGATGGCGCGGCGGCGGTGCGTCCCGTGGCAGAATCCAAGGGCATCATCTATTTTCCCTACGCATTCCCGAAGGAACTCTACACCCCACCGGCGTCCAACGCTGTGCTCGGCATGATCGCCAACTACCAGTCAGCTCCGGCGATCTACAAATATCTCATGGAAAACAGGGGCGTGAGAAAAGTTGCCTTTGTCGCCGCCAACGAATCCGATCCGCTGAGCCAGCGGGATGGCGGTGTTGCCGCGGCAAAGGCGCTCGGACTTGAGGTTGTGGCTGCCACGGACGTCTACCAAAACGATACCCGCGATTTCACACCGGTACTGACGCCGATCGTTCTGCAAAAACCGGACCTGCTGGTGCTTTCGGGTGTCGCGCCCGGCAATGCGCCGCTGCTGATCCGCGCCGCGCGCGAGCTCGGCTACGAAGGTCTGATCTCCACCGAAACGGCGCAGGATGCCAAGGTGCTGGAAGAGGGCGCGGGTGAGTTGGCCAACGGCTTCATCTCAGTCGGCGGCGCATCGACGCCCGAAATCGCGTCCGACATGACGAAGGAGTTCGTCGACCGCTATACGAAAATGTTCGGTGAATACAATGACGAATCCAACACCAAGGTCTACGCGCTCGAATACATCATCGAGACGCTGAAGGCGAACCCGGCCGCGATCGACAATGTCGAGGAGTTCAAGAAGACGATCGACACTTTCTCGGCGCCCAATCCCTATCTGAAGGGCGATGCCAAGCTGACCTATGTCGGAATGACGTCGTTTGGCCAGAAGCGCCAGCTTTCGGTCCCGATGGTGGTCACGGAATACCGCGACGGCAAGTTCGAGACGCTCTTCGTCGCTCAAGTCGATTGACGCAACTGCACTGAAGCGGATTGCCGCAGAGGCTCGTGCATTCGTCTTGAGCCTCTGAATGGCCGGGGAACCATCCTGATGGAACAAGTCATCGCCAACGGGCTCTATCTTGGCGCGCAATACGCCTTGATCGCGCTCGGTCTGACCCTGATCTTCGCGCTGATGAACGTGCTTAACTTTGCCCATGGGCAGATGTACGTTCTCGGCGGCTTCATCACCTACACCGTCTATGGCCAGCTCGGCATGCCTTTCGTCGTCGCGCTCGTTGCGTCCGGGATCACGCTGCTGGTTATTGGAGCGCTGGTCGAGAAATTCCTTTTCAGAACGGTGATCAAGCGAAGCGTGCGGGAGGAAAGTACGATGCTTCTCGCGGCGGCGGTCGCATTCTTCCTCGACGCCGTGATCCTCCTCCTGTTCGGTGAAAAGCAGCGCGGCGTGCCGAAGATCGTCAACGGCGTCTTCGTCTCCGACAGCCTCATAATGCCTTACGACCGGCTGCTGGTCGGCGCACTCGCCATACTGTTCATCGCCTCCTTCGTGCTTTTCATGCAGTACAGCAAACCGGGACGCGCCATGCGGGCGCTGGCGCAGGACCGGGTCGCGGCGCAGCTTATGGGCGTCGAGGTCGACCGCTATTCGATGATCGGCTTTGCGCTCGGCGCCATGCTTGCCGGCATAGTCGGCGGGCTGCTGGTCGCCATCACCGGCGTCAATTCGGGCATCGGCGGCCCGATCTCGATCAAGGCGTTCTTGATGGTGATGATCGGCGGGGCCGGCGTGGTCAGCGGAGCGATCGCCGGCGGCTTCATCCTCGGCATGATGGAATCGGTCGGCCTGACGGTGCTACGCCAATATGGCGACGTCACTTATCTCGTCATCTTCGCCGCGCTGATGGTGTTCCTGAGCATCCGCCCGAACGGGCTCATGGGCAAGCCGTGGGGGTGATCGACATGAAGCGTACACGCAACATCCTCGGCGTCGCTCTCTTCCTGCTGGTCGTACTCATCGGCGTGCCCTGGCTGATCGAGGCGACCGGTCGGCTCGACCTCTACTACACGCTGACTTCGGTCGCGCTGCTCAGCATCGCCAGCGCCGGGGTGTGGGTGACTTTCTACATCGGCCGCATCAATATCGGCCAGGGCGCCTTCGCGCTTATGGGCGGCTATGTTTCGGCCATCCTTGTCGTCCAGCATGGTGTGTCGTTCTGGCTGACACTGCCGCTGGCTGGGCTGTTCTGCGCCGCTGCAAGCGTGCTGATCGGGCTGCCCATCCTCAGGCTTCGCGGCGTCTATTTCGCCATGGTCACGCTGGTTTTGACCGAAGTGGCGCGGCTGCTCGCGCTGGCACTGCCGATCACCAACGGAGCCAAAGGCATGGTCAGCATTCCGCTCCCCGGCGGCATCTCGATCTTCGGGCTGAGCATCCTTCCGGATTTCGCGACGCTCGCCAATCCGCGTCCCGCCTTCTATCTCGTCTCGGTTGCGCTGATGGTGCTGTGCTTTGCCGGGCTTTACCGCCTTGTCCATTCGCGCATCGGCAAACTCTGCCAGTCGTTGCAGCAGAACGAGGAACTGGCCTCCTCGATCGGCGTCAACATCGCCTATTTGCGCGTCATCGCCTATGCCATCTCCTCATTCCTCGGCGGTCTCGGCGGTGCGATGTTCGTCGCCATCTCGCAATCGATCTATCCGTCGAGCTTCACCGTCACCGACTCGGTGAACTTCATGCTGAACTGCTTCCTCGGCGGGCTCGGCCACGTCTTCGGGCCGATGATCGGCACCTTCGTGCTCTATTTCGGCTGGGATTTCCTGTTCGAGACCGGCGAGTTCCAGTTGCTGATCTTCTCTTCGGTGCTGATCGCGCTGATGCTGTTCCTTCCCAACGGCCTGCTCAGCCTCAGGCTGTTCGGCAAGAAGCAGGGCTAGGACCATGACTGAGCTTCTCCAGATCAAGGCAGTGACCAAACGCTTCGGCGGGCTGGTCGCGGTCAACAATGTTTCCTTCGCGGTCCGCGAACGCGAGATCCTTTCCGTCATCGGCCCCAACGGCGCCGGCAAGTCGACGCTGTTCAAGCTGATTTCCTCTTTCCTCAATCCGACCTCGGGCGAAGTGCTGTTCCGGGGAGAGCGGATTTCAGGCCTGGCGCCGCATATCGTCGCCCGCAAGGGCGTGGTGCGCACGTTCCAGGAGACGACGATCTTCAAGGGCATGACGGTGCGCGACAATGTCATAATCGCGCATCACCTGCGTTCCAATGCCAGCCTTGCCGGCTTCTATCTCGGCACGAATACCGCACGGCGCGACGAGGATGAATTCGGCCGCTCGGCCGACGAGATCATCGACTTCCTGGGTCTCGGCGCGCAACGGCATGAGATCGCCAGCACGCTGCCGCACGGCCATCTGCGCGCGCTCGGGATTGCCATCGGGCTCGCCACGAACCCGACCGTGCTTCTGCTCGACGAGCCCTTCGCCGGCATGAACCATGACGAAACCGTGCGCGCGGTGGAGATGGTGCGCGGCGTGCGAAAGCGCGGCGTGACGGTCCTGCTGGTCGAGCACGATATGCCCGCCGTCATGAACATTTCCGACCGCATCGTCGTCCTGAACTTCGGTGTGAAAATCGCCGAGGGAACGCCGAAGGAAATCCAGGAGAACGAAAAGGTCATCGAGGCCTATCTCGGCGCCGAAGATGAGACGATCGGATTTTAGCCATGAGCGAACTGCTGAAAGTCTCGGACGTCGAACTCTACTACGACCATGTCTATGCACTGAAGGGTGTGTCGCTGAGCGTCAACGAGGGCGAGACGGTAGCGCTGATCGGCGCGAACGGCGCGGGCAAATCTTCGATCCTGCGCGCCATCACCGGCCTGAAGAAGGTCCGCAGCGGCGAGATTCATTTCCAGGGCCACCGCATCGACGGAACGCGCCCGGACGAGCTGGTCAGGATGGGCATCGCCATGGTACCTGAGGGTCGGCGCGTCTTTTCCTACATGACGGTGCGCGACAATCTGATGATGGGCGCCTTCACCCGAACCGACAAGGCCGAAATCGCAAGGACGCTGGACATGGTGCTCGGGCGCTTCCCGCGCCTGAAGGAACGCTATTCCCAGACGGCGGGTACGATGAGCGGCGGCGAACAGCAGATGCTGGTGATCGGGCGGGCGCTGATGGCCAAACCGAAGCTTCTGCTGCTCGATGAACCCTCGCTCGGCGTCGCGCCGAAGCTCGTTCAGGACATCGCCCGCTCGATCGTCGCGATCAACCGCGACGAAAAGGTCAGCGTTCTGCTGGTCGAGCAGAATTCGCGCATGGCGCTGCGCATCTCGCAGCGTGCCTACGCACTGACGACCGGAAAGATCGCGCTGGCCGGACATTCGGCTGAGCTGCTTGGCGACGACCGGGTCAAGAAACTCTATCTCGGCGGCGAAATATGAAAGCGCAAATGGACGTACTCGTCGTCAATCCCAACACCACCGCGTCCATGACCGAAAAGATCGGCGAGGCGGCGCGCCGCGCGGCTTCGGCCGGCACCAGGATCATCGCCGTCAATCCGAAGGACGGGCCGCCGAGCGTCGAAGGCTATTTCGACGAGGTCTTCGCCATCCCGGGAATGATCGGCGAGATCCAAAAACATCCGGCGGCGAGCGCCTGCGTCATCGCCTGCTTCGACGACACCGGCCTCGACGCAGTACGCTGCGTCGGCGAGATGCCGGTGGTCGGTATCGGCGAAGCGGCGTTTCACATGGCGAGCCTGATTGCCGGCAAGTTCAGCGTGGTGACGACGCTGTCGCGTTCGGTGCCGGCGATCGAGCACAATCTGGTGCGCTACGGCCTCGCCAGCCGCTGCGCCAGGGTGCGGGCCAGCGACGTTCCCGTTCTGGAGCTCGAAGTGCCCGGCTCCAACGCCCGCCAACGAATTTCGGAGGAGATCGAGCGCGCCATCCGCGACGACCGGGCCGAAGCGATTGTGCTGGGATGCGCCGGCATGGCCGACCTCGCCGCCGCGCTCAGCCGCGAACATAGGCTTCCCGTGCTCGACGGCGTCGCCTGCGCAGTAAAACTCTGTGAGAGCCTCGTCGGCCTTGGCCTGTCGACCTCAAAGCGCGGCGGCTACCAGGTTCCACTCGAAAAATCCTTCGCCGGAATCTTTGCGTCCTTTTCGCCCTCCGGCCGTGTATCCTGATGCGTGCAAAATTGTTGACATTCCCACACAGGATGTTCGATGTCCGGCCGGAAACGCGGTGTTCGCGCCGCTAAGCGATCCGGCCGCCGGGACAATGAGACGATGGACCTGCTTGGGCCAAAGCCACGGGATGGCGACAAGCCGACGATGCGCTGGTTTCCGGTCTATGCCGGCCTGCGCGACGCCATCGTCAGCCACCGCCTCGCACCGGGCACAAAACTACCCGAGGACGAACTCGCCTCGATCTATTCGGTGAGCCGCGCGGTGATACGCGCGGCGCTGCAGGCGCTGTCGCATGACCGCTTGGCTCGGCTCGAGCCGAACCGCGGCGCGTTCGTCGCCCAGCCGACCAAGCAGGAAGCGCGCGAGGTGTTCGAAGCGCGGGCGCTGATCGAGCCCAAGGTCGCCGCGCTTGCCGCCGAAGTGGCAAAGCCGGCCGAGATCGCGCAACTGCGGCTTCATCTCGAAAAAGAGCACGAGGCCCTGCATGCCGGCCGCGACAGCGACGCCATCATGCTGTCGGCAAAATTCCATGTCGGCATCGCCCAAATCGCCGGCCATTCTATCCTGACCGGTTTCGTCAAAGACCTGCTGTCGCGGTCGTCGCTGATCATCGCGCTCTACTGGCGCCGCCGCGACACCACCTGCGAAAGCCACGCCCATCACGCCCTCGTCGATGCCATCGAAAAGCACGACGCACAAAACGCGTCCGACCTGATGCAAAGCCACCTCGTCGAACTTCTGTCGGGCCTTGATCTGTCGCTTGGCGAGAAGAAGCCCGAGAGCCTGTCGGACATCTTGCGCTGATCTGCGCTGTCAAACTCTTCGCCAAGCTTCGCATTGCACATGTCGTCGCGATGCTGGACGAATATCGGATCACCCGCAACCGACACCGGCCAACGAAGCTCGCGCGTAAGTGGCTCTCAAAGCTGGTAAAGCCGAAGTGCCATACTGGATCGCCCCCGATCGGGCGCTCACGGCGACGCCAGGATGCACGTCAACCCGCAATTCTGACCTGGCGCCTACCTCTGAAACGTCCCAATGCGACGTTTCTACTTGCCAGTAACGCGACGTTCGAACTTGGTTGCAACATGATCCCAGGTTGATTGGCGATCCTGCCCCCCGTCCACCCGGTTCCGAAACGGCACCATGCGCCATCTCGGGACGTTCGCCAATGCGGCGGGGAACTTCGCGATCCGACCGATAGTGTTGAAGAAGTCGGCGATGAAGCCGTGGATCCACTCGCACCGAAGCGTCTTGATTAAGGTCGACGCGACCTCCTCGCCTTAAGTGGCTCGGACGTTT
>NZ_JAMYLV010000048.1:0-41121 GCF_040318195.1 Mesorhizobium sp. M1273
ATACCGTCGACGGAGCCAGGGCCAGCGCCGTCATCTACAGCCTGATGTTGACCTGTCGCGCTTGTGGCGTCGAGCCGTTAGCGTGGCTGCGCCACGTCCTCACCGAATTGCCTCAACGCAACGAGGACGCTGATATCTACGATCTGCTGCCCTTCAACTTCGCCAAAGCAACAGCAGTCTGATCAGACCAGATACCGTTCCCAATTCGAAGGCCATCCGTCGAAAGCGCCGGCGTCAACGTGCAGGGAAAATCGCGCTTACATTCAAACGGCCATAATGGGAGTCGGTGCGTACCTGGCTATTAACCAGGAAATCTCCGGGGCGCGTCCTGTTTGCGGCGTCACTCATTATGGTCGGGCGCTTGCCCCGACGAGATCATGCAATGGAAAAGTATCGCGTCGGCGCGCAGCGCCCATGTGCGCCTGGAAAGCATATTCCAGGAGAACCCGCCGATTGCCGGACGCCTGCCTCTGACGCCGGCCGTCCGGCGCGCCCTCCATCCCAGACGGGCTGCCGCGGTGCCGGCGCTACGTTCGGGCCGACGAGCGACGGCAGCAACTAGTCACGATTGCCGAGACAAGTCGCCAACCTCGCCGAAGCTGGCGAAAAGCTGCACGTTGCAGATGACGTGCTCAACCGACCGAGCGCGCACCGCGGTCCGGGAGCGTTGTCGGCTTTAAGGTACACACGATAGGAGCCGTCGGTTCGCGCCGGCGAAACCTTGATGGAGATCATCCCTGATGACGACACTTGACCGTCCGGCGAAGAGTCGCCTGTCGACATCAACTCATCAACAATGTTGCCGAGGGCCTTCCTGCCGAGATGCGACTGCCTTCGTTCAAGGCTCGCTCGACGCCAGTCGCGATCGGCGAGGTGCAGACCGTTGCCGGCGGACGCGCCCATGAGGAAGTGACGCGTGAGCCCTACTACGAATTGAAAGGTTCCGTGCAGGTCTCTCAGTTCCCCGAACAGGTCCGCGAGAAACTCAGGCCCGGTATGCCGGGATCAGGATAGACCGCAGAGACGAGGAACGGTCAGAACGACCAAAGCAACCATTCTAAGGATTTTGCCCAGGAGGACCAGAGTGGACGTGGCCCGTGTCGCCGAATCCATTCCCGGGACGCGCGCCATGCGATGCGGCAATAGCTTGCGAGTTTAAGCTCGTGCCAAGCAACAGAGCAATGGATGGAGGTGTTACAACAGCAAAACGCCCGGCGTTCTTTAGAAATTCTCGACGCGCCTGTTCTTCCGGCACCTGGCTGTCTGTATTTCCTTTGGAAGACTTCCCGCTCTTCATCGAATGTACTCCTATCCTTGTGTAACAACTCCAACGCTCTAACTTGACATATGCCTTTTGTGAAGACAAGGCGCCATCAAGATACAACCAGGAAATTAAGTATTACTACACTTTTGACCCGAGATCGCCGTCAAGGAGGATGCTGGTTGCGCGGCGTCCAAAGTCGAGCGGACTCCGTCGGCCCCAGCCATCGCCATGTAGGAGTCGCCACATACCCCACAGCGAATTGCCGACCAGGCGCAATGGAACGCCGAGGACGGGATGGTACAAGGGGAAGACGCGCCGCCAGTGTTGAAAGCGAACCAAGGGACGCCGCACATATTGCGCCGGTGCTATGACGCCAAAGAAGTGACTCAAGGCCAAGAGTTGAGTATCGAACGCATTCCGCGCATTCTGATCGGGCAAGGATGTTCGGAGCTCCGCCCAATCCAGCTTATGCTGCTCCGCCAGCCGTGCCAGATCATAAAGGTGGCGAAAGTCGGTCCTTCCGCGCCAGTAGTCCGCCTCCTTGATGAGATCATGCATGATCCAGTGGAGGGCCCTAGACTGTGGGGCGGGGATTTTCGCCCTAAGCCCGTGACGGCGGGCAAGCCTCGGGGGCTCGCGGTCAATTTCCCGGTACGGCCGGAGCTCCAGGAGACCGACATCTTGCGGGCGCGCCATGCCACCAGCGACCGTCACTTCGGCGTAGCCAAGCTTGGCAAGACAAGCCCGGGCAGCCCCTTCTTTTGTCGTTTCCACAGCCAAGTCGAGATCGCTCATGATTCTGTCGGGAACCCTGCCGCTCGACGAAAGGAACAAGGGAACGGCCCCTTTGAGCAGGACCGGAACGACGCTCCCCTGATTGAGGGCAGCAACGGCTTCGTTCAGCTGCCTGCGCAAGCGCAAATTGCGTTCCCGGTTGCAGCCGTAAATGAACTGAAGATACTGGCCCACCCCTTCGGGGAGCCGGTCAAGCTGGCCCGTGTGCGCAAGAGTGGCGCACAAGACGGGCGTAAGCAGAGTGTGGTTGGCGAGTGCAATTACCGCCAGCCAGTCGGCCGTTACCACCAGGCGCCCGTTAAGTCCCGCGATCAGGGCCTCGAACGCATCCCTGGTAGGCTTCATCGGCACGCCGCCTTCAGCAGTTCCAACCCGTCACCCAATTTGGCATAGGTCAGGCAAAAGCCCTCTGCCGAGCGGATGACTTGGCAAAGAGCGTCGAATGCAGTGCTACTTAGCTCTTTATTCCGCGCAAAGGCGCCGTTCAGCAAGCCACCCAGGATCTCGCTCGGGTCGATCACGCGCAGGGAAGGTTTGGCATCCTGTGTCCGACAGAGCAAGACCACCCAGCCCACGGGCCGGGGAACGGTAGGGACATGATCCCTAGGCACAAGAAAACGCACACGCCTGCGATCGGGACGCCGGTAAACCCGAGACCTGCCGAGTTCGGGGAAATATTGTCCGAGAATGGACCATGATCCCGATTTGACTGAAGGCGCAAAAGCAAGGCCGATACTCTGTCCGGCCGAGTCGAGAAGTGTCACATCGTCTGCCGCGAAGCCAAACCCCGCGTGGACCAGCGCCAATGTCAGGGTCGTCTTGCCCGAGCCAGGGTTACCACAAAGGAGGAGCGTGCGGCCGTTCTTGAACAGCGCCGCCGCATGCAGGGCGAGTTCATATTCACTGTGCCCAAGCACTTCGGCCAGCAGTTGCCCTTTGACCATAATCGGTATCTGGTCTCGACCACAGGAATTAGTCCAGTGGCCATCCCGGAACAGGTGGATCCGCTGCCCACGCTCAACCAGATGGAATAGGACGTCGACGGCCCTGTTTCGAACTTCGAGATGCTGAAATACGGTCGCGGCCGGAAAGGCGACGGCAGCCGGATACAGTATGCGCACACACACGCCTGGAACAGCAACGACCTGGCAGATATGTTGATGAGCTGCGGTTGGGCACGGCGGTGGAGCAGGCTGGATTAGGCCGAGCCGTTCCCAGTCTTGAAGGGCAGCCTCGACATAGCCATAGGCCTCTTGCCTATCAACGCCACGGGCTGCCATCTCGCCCAAGATAGCCTGGACCGGCACGCCTTCTTCAAGCGAGCGCCAGATATCCGCCGCAGTGTCATTGAGCGCAAAGACTACCCCCTGCGTTGAACTGAGCAGGATGTTTTGCCCTTTGATGCATGCAAGCCGACCTTGGGGAACTAACCTCGCCGTAGCGTACTCTACAAGGGGAGGCCCCGCAGTTCGGTCAGTGGTTCGGGTTTGTTGCGGGCTCACAGAAGCCGTCATCCTCGTTTGTCTGGGCGTGGAGATCGTTCGATTCGAGTGGAACTCACGACCAGAGAGACACGATCTTCATGGCATTCCCCCTCCGCTCCCAAAGCGGTAACTTGCCAACGCCGTTGCCGTGCGGGCACTTTTGCTTGAAGTCGCAGGTTATGCATTGAGCGGTCGCTGTTTTTCGCCCTGATCATCGCTTGCATTCAGTTGTTCTGTAACAGCGCCTTTTGTAGTAGAGCCGCACCTCTCATGGTGTCGAGCCTCACCCAAAGTCGTATTCAATTTATACCGAAGAAGAGGTTCGCTTTTTCCGAGTGGGGTGTCGCTTGGCAGTTAATCGATGGGTCGTCGGCCAGCCGCCACTCCTTGCAAATCAATCACTTGCCACATAAATCGGCAAAGTTGGGCTAGACGGCGTTTCGCCCCGTCCAGATGCGGGGGATGGTCAGAAGCAGGATCTTTACGTCGAGCCAGACCGACCAGTTGTTGACGTACCACATATCGTGTTCGACACGCTTGATCATCATGTAAACATCAGGCGTCGCGCCGCGCCAGCCATTTATTTGTGCCCAGCCGGTGACCCCCGGCTTCACCTTGTGCCGAGCCGGATAAAGAGAGATGATCTGGCTGTATTCGCTGTCATGCGCGAGCGCGTGCGGCCGTGGGCCTACCAACGACATGTCGCCCTTCAGCACGTTCCATAGCTGTGGAATCTCGTCGATACTAAACCTTCTCAATATGCGCCCAACGCGGGTGACGCGGGGATCGCCCCTGCAGGCTTGATGGACAATGGGCCCGTCCTCCAGGATCGTCATCGTTCGGAACTTATAGATCTTGAACGTGCGGCCATTGAACCCGGCCCGACGCTGACAGAAGAGCACCGGCGCCCTGGATTCGAGCGCAATCAGCGCCGCAACAACGGCCAAAGGGGGCAGAAGAAATGGGAGGGCGACAGTGGTCAGCACAAGATCGAAGAGCCGCTTCATCAGGAGCTGAGGCGCCGTCAGGGGCGCGCTTTGCAATTCTATCGCCCTCGTCCCCCCCAGGTTGACGACAGGTCGCTTCAAGAGTGCGCTAACGACGTGGTCCGGTAGGAGCCTTACGGGTACCGCGACCACGCAAAGGTGGGCCGTGATTTTCTCAATCAGGGATATGTCAGCCCAACTGACAGCAAGGACTATCTCGTCGACCGAACGCCGACGCACATGTTCAATGAGCTTATCCATACACTCAAGGAGCGAGCTCTCGCTGGATGCAGCAGGCAATGTAATCGTTTGGCAGACCTGGCATCCGGAAGCCTCGATTGCCTGGACAACGCCGCTTGGCACGCGCACGTCCGATTGCGTTACGATCACTACTTGCGGTTTGGCAAGCATGTCCGACCTGGTCAGCGAGGCAAACAGTCGTCCGGCGCCAAGGCGCACGAAGATGATGCCGCCAAGTCCCGTCACGAAGAACAGCATGAGGGCTTGGCGCGAAAACATGTCTCCCACCTTGAGTGCAAGCGCCACAACCGACAGGCAAAGAAAGACCGCCGTCCAGATCAGCGCGACCTCCTTGATCTGAGAGGCCAGCGACCGCAGCTCGGAACTCAGATACAGGCCGCGCGCATATGCGGAAGTCGAAAAAAGGGCGGCTACAACAACACCGAGCCCGAAGTTCCGGCCGTACTCGCCGAAATGTCCGAAACTCACAAGATCATATACCATTCCCGAGCCGATGCTGAGCAGCACGACGGACATTGCCTCGAGAAGCGGAGACGACTGCAGAAGAACATTGACCTTGAGGGGCGCGTTCCACCGCGGTGCGTTTGACGTGGCGCCCGCACGGGGGCCTTCATGAAGAAGTGCCATGACGTTCACCTGCGTTCGAAGCCGCATTCATCGACCAACATCGGACGACCCCCCTCCTCTGCTGAAAACCACCGGAGTGCCCAGCGTGACGTGGCACCCCTCGCCTGCGATCATTGCCCCTTCACGCGAAGTTCGATTGCGGTGGCTGCGGTAGCACGGGGAATGGCCAGAGCATGGCAGCGACACTGCGCGAATCCAATTCGGCATAAGCTCTAACCCCAAAGGGTAGAGCCGGCGGACACACCGACCTTCCTTGCCCGCTTCCGGCGCCTGTTAGTCTTTCGAGTACCTCGAAATGATATGCTCTCGCGCGCAGGCCTGGAGCGGCGGACGCTCCGACGGAAGCGACCGGTTCGAAACTGCCGCTCTTTCTCTTTTTTTGGGCACCGCTGAGCGCCGAACCCGAAACCGGGTCTCATTTTAGGGCCTGATCGTCTAGGCGAGCGCCATAGCATCGGCGGCGATCCGTCGCAGCTGGAGCTTGCGAACGTGGAGGCGTGGGAGCGACTGCATGCCGATCGTGGCTAGGATGTGATCCCAACGGTAGACCCAATCGTGCATCTCCAGGCAACGGACCGTACTTGTCCGGCGCAACAATTCCGTACGGCAGGGGTTTGCGTCGAGTTCGCCAATTACGTCTGCGATATGGCTCGAGTCTGGTGATACCTCGATCACTGCGTCTGGCCAGTCGAAGTGCGCGCCGAATTCGGCGCATTGCGGCGCGGTCCCAAGCATGACGGCGCCCCCCGCGGCCCCTTCGAAAAGACGGGCAGGCAGCACCTGCTCGCCGGCAACCGTGACGGCCTTCGAGTTTGCAAGCGTCGCTGGACTGAAAGCCATGAAATAGCGCGTGCGCCTGATGATATTGGCGAGCAGCAAACGATGCTCATGCCACGCCTTCACCCGGGAATCTGTGCTTGCGAGCGTGTCGTAGAGATAGAAGAGGTCCCGCTCTTCGGCCAGCTTCAGAAGCTGTCGGTGTATCTTCGCGGCTCGGTTCCCGATCGAGTATACGTCGATCACGCGTTTGACCGGCGATAGGTACGGCGTTGCAATGAGGCCGTCGACGGCCGTGGCAAGGAAGGAACAGGGCGTGCGGGTGTATTGAGGCAGGCGAGGTATGCACGCGCTGTGCAACAGGAACACGTGGTCGAACTGGTCCAGGAGCTTCAGATATCGGCGGTCCTCTTCGAGAGTGCTCGACCAGAGCTCGAACAGATACGCGACAGCAACCTTGCATCGGCGGCGCCAGTCGTGGATCCGAGACAATTCTACAAGGCTTTGCGGACTCCAGGCGACGAAGAAGAAAAGGTCATAATCTTGCGTGAGCCGAACATGCTCAATGCTTGGCGCATTCATTAACCCCAGCCCTTTGCGAAACGCGTTTGTCAGTCTGTTGAAGTCACGCTGGACGTTGTGAGGGTCGTGCTTTGGCAAAATGGCGTGAAAGCGTCTCGTTAGGTAGTTGTCGATGCCAGGGGCGATCAGATCGGCATCCTCGCATTCGGCAACGATGCGGCAAAACTCATACGCCGACGCAAAGTGAGCCCGGTCCTTCGCATTGAATTCAGAGGCAACCAGTGTACGTCTCTTCAAGGAATTCTCCCGGCACTTGTCATTCGACTTTCAACTATTCGGCCGCCGCAGGTTGGCCCGGCGCATAGTGCTCCAGTGCCGGGAGGGGTTGCCGACCCAGGATCATGTCTGCTGCCTTTTCCGCGATCATAAAGACAGCGGCCGAAGTGTTGGCCGAGGGAACGGAGGGCATAATGGAAGCATCAACGACCCGCAGGCCCTCGAGGCCGTGGACCCGCAACTGGTCGTCCACGACAGATTCAACACTAGCGGATGGGCCCATCCGGCACGATCCGCACAAATGATAGGCTGTCAGCCCGGTTTCGCGGGCAAACTGCAGCCGGTCGGCGTCGTCCGTTGTTTTCGGGCCGGGAAGCTCTTCCGTGCAGTTGTAGCGCCTGAGCTCGGGGGCCCGAAACAGCTGCTGCACAGTCTTCATGCCGTTGATGACGACCTGTCGGTCCTGATCATCGGCGAGATAGTTGGGCTGGATCAGCGGCGCTTGTGACGGATCTGCCGAGACCGCCCGAACATGTCCGACGCTCTTCGGTCGCAACTGATAATAGCCAAGCTTGATGACCGGCAACCGCCGCGCGCCACCGTGATCGGTATAATTGCCCAGGGCAAGGTCAAGCTGGATATCGGGGGTGGAGTGAAGATCCCGCGAGTTGACGAACCCGTAGACGAGCGACGGGCTGACGGCGAGAAAGTTCGGGCGGCCCAGCATCCATTTCGCTGCCTCGCGCAGGAGGGCGAAGCCGTGTCCGCTGACCGTTTCGATGCCCTCCACCCGGGCGATCAGGTGGACTATGTAGTGGTCCTGAACATTTGCACCGACACCGGGGGATTCGTGCACAACCGGAATTCCAAGGCCGGAGAGCATTCTCGCAGCACCCACGCCTGACAGCTGCAGCAGCTTTGGTGAGTTCGCCGCGCCAGCGGAGAGGATCACCTCTCGACGGGCCTTCACACAGCTGGTGGGATGACCCGGCCCCCCTCGTCCATATCGAACGCCGATGGCACGCTTTCCCTCGAACAGGACGGCCGTGGCCTGCGCGTTCGTGCGGACGTCCAAGTTCTTCTTTCTGGCGATCGGCCGTAGGAAAGCCCGCGCTGCGCTCACGCGCCATCCGTTATCGATATAGCGCTGATAGTAGCCCACACCGGCCTGGCTTGCCGCATTGTAGTCGGGATTACGCGGGATGCCGGCATTGAGCGCGGCCTCGATGAATGCATCACACAGTGGATGTCGCCAATCGCAATCGGTAACTGGAAGCAGTCCGTCCGTCCCGCGGTAGAAGGGATCGCATGCCCCAAGCCTCCGCTCGGTTCTCTTGAAATAGGACAGCACGTCGGCGTAGCCCCAGCCTCGATTGCCCTGGTGGGCCCACTCGTCGAAGTCTGCAGCCGCGCCGCGGTTGTAGTTCATCCCGTTAATTGCGGTCGAACCGCCTAGTGTCTTGCCCTGCGACATCGGAATAGAACGGTTGGCCGTCCCCGGACTAGGCTCCGTGTCGAACTGCCAGGCATATTTCGGATTCGAGGATGTCTTGTAGAGTCCCGCCGGAATGTGCAGAAGGATGCTGCTGTCGGCCGGGCCCGCCTCGAGCAGGCAGACCATATTGGTCCCATCAGCCGCCAGACGATTGGCCAAGACGCAGCCTGCCGCCCCGGCTCCGACGATCACATAGTCAAAGACGTCCGCTTCAACCGACATCGCCTCGCGCTCCGCTTATTACCAGCTTCAGAGAATGGCAGGGAATCCGGCCGATGGCACTTTGCCCATCGGAGTTAAGCCTTATGGAGGGCTTTCGCGGCGGCCAGAATGGAGAGATGGTGTGCGAAGTGCTGTGCGTGCATAAGCCTGCCGCCGATGTGCATTCTTCGCGAACCTGCGCCGCTGGCGCACAGGGGAAAAATGGGGATGCCTGACGACAACCTGACCGAAGAAGCCGCCTTGCCGAGAGGTAGGGTTTATCTGCATCGCGTTGGCCACCTCGACGTCTCCGCACAAGCCGAATCGACGTTTGGCACCCGAACTGGGCGGGCTGATAAATTTCATGTTGCGCGGCCGGCAGTCTCTTGAACCCCGGCGCCTTAATCGGCGCCGTCTCCTTGCCGGGCTGCTAGCGCTGCCTGCCTCGGGTGCCGTCGGTGCAGCGGTGCCCCTGGCCCAGGGGCGATCGGGCGATAAATGGTTCGGGGGTGCCGTCTCCCTTGCGCGTCCAAGTGGACCCGTGCTCACGCGCGCGGATGGGCAGATCCTTGAAAACCTTGACATTTACGCCCCCTATGGCAACGGGATCACGGCACTCCATCAGGGCGTCATCGTACGCAGCTGCCGCATTCGTCATGCCATGGGCAGCGGAATATACGCCCGCGGAGCCGCCGGAATACGCTTGCAGGATCTCGAGATCGATCATGTCGGCGTTCCCCCGGGGACCGAACCAAGCCAGAACCGCAACAACATAGAGCTGGAAAGCTGCCCCGATGCGATCATCATCCGTGTCAAGGCGTCCCGCGGCTCCTCCAATATCTATGTCTTCGACTGTCCAGGCACCCAGATGAGCTTCCTCGAACTCCACGACGCGCGCGGGCCGTTCCCCCGTGGACAGAATGTGCAGTTCGACCGCTCTCCGGATACGAGCCTGGAAGAATTCTCGGCCGAGAACGGTCCCACCTCCTGGACCGAGGACAACATTTCCGCCTTTCACTCGGATCGCTGTACAATTCGACGTGGACTCGTCTTCTACAACAACAGTCCCACGGGCGCTGGCGTCATGCTGGAGGGAAGCTTCAATTGCCGGGTCGATGACGTCGATGCCGTTCAACAGGGCAACGGCGCCTTCTCGGCCGTTCCGCAGGGCAAGGTCGGCAGTGGCGGTTGTTCGTTCAACCGCTGCCGGAGCCGGGACACCTACAATGAGCCACGGGACGGCAGGGACGCCCCGACATCCAACGGCCTGTCGTTCCATACCCGGATATCAGAAGGCGCTGAAAAGCACAGTGTTAGGGACTGCTGCGTCTACGCGCTCGCCAGTCCCCGCAACCTCATCTGGCAAAGGGCGGCCGTGCATGCCGGTTGGTCCATCGAGCGCAAGCCATTTGATCCCAGACCGCCATTGCGGCTTGCCTTCAACTGGCAGTGAGCAGAGATCCGATGTGGCCCTATCGACGACGACGCCAAAAGAGAAGCAGGTCTGACAGCATTGACCGCGACGGCGACATCCCAAGCGTCCAGAGAGGCGCTGATGCAAGAATCATGCGTCCCGTCGTCGTGCTCGTATCGATAGGTGTGTCGACGATGCGAAGACCGACATGCTTGCTGCCAAGCCTTTCGATGAGCGCCAGCACTTCGCGGGTTGTGCGCGCAACACGGTACGGCTTCGTGACCGCAATCACGTCTCCTTTCCTGACACATGCGATCGCCCTCTCGAGCTCCGGCGTCGAACCGAATATGCCAGTCTTCTCGCAGAAGAACTTCTCGGCTCCCAAGCGGGCAAGATAAAGCTTTTGCGCCTCCAGCCTGGCAGCGGGTTCGAAGGTGTTGATACGACAGTAGCCGATGATCATCGCAATCCCCAATCGTAAGAAGCTTTCAGCGAGGGTCCAAGGTGCCCGAGGAAGCCGCTGACGATCTGCGAGCCTGAATGCCGCTGCGGCTCGGCAGTCCCTTTGTCATCTCCCATGTCCGCAGAGATCCGCGAGCTCGAGATATTGCTTTGCGACTCCCTGTGCATCGAACCGTCCCACCCACTGGCCGGCACCTGCCGACAAACGCGACCAAAGGTCATCATCGTCCAGCACAGCCTTCAGCGCTGCGGCCATCGCCTCGGCCTGTGGTTCGACCACTGCCCCATTCACGCCATCCGCGAGCAGATCCCGGCTGAGCCTTGAAGACCCGACGATGGGCGTGCCGGTGGCGATCGCCTCCATCACCGTTGCCGAGGCGACAGGGACCGTATAGCGCGTGGGGAAAGCGGCGACGCGAACGCGGCTGTGTAGTTCGCGAACGCGTGCTCCCTCTGCCATCCCGAGAAGGACCACGTGCCCCCGTATCGCTTCAGGAAGAGCGTCGACCGCCTTCGTCACCGGTCGTGTGATGTCACCCGTCAGGTAGAGCCGTACGGAAGGGTCGTTGAGGGCGCCGAATGCCCGGATCGTCGCCTCTGGCACCTTGTAGGGCGACGTGCCGGCATGGAGGATTGCCCGCTCGCGCTCTGCCAGCCCACGAGACGCATATGACTGGCGATCGATGCATTTGGGAATTTTCAGGATTTGGTCGCTTGGCAGCCCAAGATCTCGCACCAGTTCCTCCTGAAGCTCGGTCGTGGAGGCGACGACGTAGTGGCAGCGCCGCATGCTCGCGCGTCGAATGGCTCGCCATACTGCCGCAAGCGGCCCTTTCCGCCTCTCGAGATCGTGAACGACCTGGACGATCGTGCCACGCAGCGGTAGCGGCACCGTCTCGCTGTGGATGACAAGGTCCGGCCGGAACCGATTGATGATACCGATCGCCCGCAGCCATGCCGCGACTGAGGCCGGTCCGGTCAACCGCGTGCGGCTCAATCCGATTATCGGCAACTTGAGGCGAGGCGAAAGAAGTCGCTGGAATTTCGCGCTTTCGAAGGTGCCGACCACGATCTGCACCTGGTGCCCCAGTTCGAGCAACGCCTGGGCAAGTGCCACAATGAAGATGCTCACACCATCAGGTGAATCCAAAGGTTCGCGCCGGGTCAAGACAATGCGCATTCGATCGAACCGTGACAACAGGTGCCTGCGGGCGGCCGCAGCCTCCAGTGGCACCGTGTTTCAGCAATGGAAGCAAAAGAGGACCTCGCCGAAGTATGCGAGGCGGCAGGATCGATCCTCGAGCAAATGGGGAGTACCCCGGCCCGCACTGCGCTTGTTGACGCGTGAAGCTTGGTCTGCCCTATGGGCCGCCCTGGTCGGTTCCTGCCAGCCCATGTTCCGGCCCACCTCACGACACTGCCGCTAAGGCCCGGATCGGGCGCCTGACCAGGGGTTCATAGATGGCCATCAGCCGATTGAAGTTTGCTTCGGGCGTGTACCGCTCCTGATAGGCGGCATAGGCCCTGCCTGCCACTTCCTGCAAGGCAGATCGGTTTGAAAGCGCCCAGCGCACCTGATCGGCCAACGCGCCGGCATTGCCGACAGGAACGACAAGGCCGGTGACGTCTGGCTCAACGACCCCCTTGATCCACGGCAAATCCGTGCAGATGACCGGCAGCCGGCTTGCGAAGGCCTCGATGACGGTCATGGGAAACAATTCATAGCCTTTCGACGGAAAGAGCAGGAATGCTGCAGCCTGCATCTCCTTCAGCACCGTGTCGCGCGACTGACGCCCGAGATATTCCACGCGCTCGCCCGCAGACTGCTCGACGAGCGGAGCCAACGGCCCGTCGCCGATGATCCGCAGCGGATAGTCGATCTCCTTCCACGCCTCGAGCAGCGTGGCCACTCCCTTGTGGTGCTCATCCAGTCGTCCGACGAACAGCCCTCCATTGCGACGAAGGTCACCGAAGATCGGCGGCCTGGCAACCGCATTCGGCTTGACGACGATGCGTTCGGCCGGCAGGCCGCCTTCCACAAGCTTGTGCCTGGCCCAGTCGGTAAGGGCAATGAAGCGGTCGACCTTGCGGGACCAGGTGCCGGCCCGCTTGTGAAACTCGACCATTGCGGCGACGGCGAGCGTGCCCGCCAGGGAATTCCTGTAGACCTTCTTCGGAACAGTCCACCAGCAGGCGTGGCGGAGACTTCGCTCCCGAAGCCTCTCATCGGGATAAAGCAAGGCGCTGGGACAGAGAATCCTGAAATTGTGCAAGGTCATCACTGATGGCACGCCGGCCTCGCGGCACGCATCCAGGATGGAGGGGCTCAGGAGAGGAAAGAAATTGTGGATATGGACGACATCCGGTGAAAATTCCGCCAATTTTCGGGACAGGGTCCGCCGTGAATGAGGGTTGTAGATGACCCCCACGGCGCTAGAAATCTTCCGCGCGACCGACACGATATCGTCATTCGTGGCGGAGAACAGCTCGACGTCGACCCCATTCTGCTTGAGGCACGCGAGCTCCTCCCGAACCACGCTGTCCTCTCCGGCCCTTATCTGGTAGAAATTATGAACCATTAAGACGCGCATCGCAGTCCGCCACGTCCGAATCTCAATTCGGCATCCCGGACGCCGGTGGCGACGACGCGACGGCTCCGGAAAAGTCGACCTTTGGCAAAACGACCTCCACAACGTCGCCGGGCGCAAGCCCGAGATCTTCGCTGCCAGGGAGCGTCTCGGCGCCCTGCTCTCGCTTTCTATGCACTGTTATCTCGGGCCGACCCGCGGCTATCAGCAAGGTGGATTGCGCTTGACCTGTAAGCGCCAGCTTCTGCGCAGTACCCTCAAGACGCGCCGAGGTCTGGGCCAGATTCATATAGGCCTCCTGTAGCTCTCCCAAGGCCGCGATTCGTCGTTCACTGTCGATCTTGTTCATCTGTCTGACATATTCGCCGCGCTGGCGCTCGATGTTCGATGCCTGGACGATCGTATCGAGCAGTTGGGTTGATGACATAAGCGCCGCTCGACGGGCTTCAGATAGGCGCGTGGTCGCCGCCAGGCCCTTCTGAAACAGCGTCCTGACTCTCTCGTAGTCGTCGGTGTCGGCCTGGCTTCCCTCCTCGTCCTTCTTCTTCTTTTCAGACAGGAGCCCCAGTTGCATGTTAGCCTCCTCGACAGCACGTCGCAGAAGCTCCTTGTCCTTTTCACTGTCTGACTGACGAGCTTCGATATGCGCTGTTGCCGTTTGCTTCAATCGTTCGGCGAGCGCCTCAGGCACCGGTGCGTTCTCGACATGTTCGACTTCTTCGCCGAGTTCGGTGCGAAGGCGCCAAATGCGAACCTGTTCCGTTGCGAATTGCGCCCATAGGGCTTTGTACTCGGAACGGAAATCGGCCGCTTCCATGAGCGGATTGGCGATGCGAACCTGGGCAGCGCTGTAGCCACCCGCAACCGCCACAGACTGTCGGACAGTCATACCCGGCCGGAAGATGTACTCTCCCGGCCTGGCCACATCACCATAAACATAGATGGGCCGGTATTCGGCAAGCGAAACGAAGACCTGGTCCGTCTGGATCAGCTGCGTTATTTCACGGCCGTCCTCGGTCCCCCGCCGATAGGGCTTGCTGGCGAGACTGCCGGCGATTATTTCCTGCGCTTGTTGAACGGAAAGGCCGCTGATTTGAACCGCTCCAACCAGCGCCAAGTTCACCTCGCCGTCCACTCCGATCAGCAATCGCTGCCTGAAATCCGGAATACCAGGGACCGATACTTCCAGCGTATCTCCGGGCTTTAGCTTGTAGTCGGCAAGTGCCGCTGTCGGAATCAGAGCGATGGCGCCAGCAAACGAAGCGAGGCGGGTCGAAGCCATGGTCATCGACAGCGCCGACAACAAGGATCTCAACAGCTTCATGGGTCCCCCAACGGGTTGCCCCCGTATCTCTACGGGCGGCTTATTACGGGTTTCTCCCCGCGCGGGCGAACCTGCGCAGTGGATGGCCCTATGCTACCAGAAGAGGCATAGCCGAGGCCGAGGCAAAATGGCTGGCTCGCTGGCTCTTTCGAGGCACTCCTGATGGACCGGCACGGCGCCGCCGCATGAGCGGGCACATCAGTGGACGGCTCCCCCGCTCCTGCCGCGCCAAAATCGTACAACGCGATCCCTTCTACCGAGACCAATAGCCTGCCCTATGTCGGGAGGGCCGCATCCATGTTCGTTCCGATGTATGAACAAGCGTAATGCTGCGTTCGATCCGGTTCAACTGGAGGAAGTTCCACAGCCAAGGCCGGAACGCTGGCGCGAAGCGCAATCAAATAGCCGTATGAGAAAGCAATTCCCACAATCTGTAGAGGGCTCTCCAGGGCCGGATTGACGAACATGGCGAGGAAAATCGTGATGAAGACCGTGGACGCATGATTGCGAACACCGCGTGGCAGTCGATTTGGCGGGAAGGCCACCAAAATGGCAGACACGATCAAAATGAAACCAATGACCCCCGTCCGCAATATGGCTTGAAAGAACGAATTGTGAATTCCTGTCGAGAGTACCTCAAGCATTCTGGCATGCGTAATATTATGGGTGTCGGGAAGAAAGGTAATATCCTCGAATCCGGGAAACTCGTATCGCCATCGGACAGATTCCCTCCCAAATCCGATGCCAAACCCGTATGTATCCGCAACGGATACGAGTGCGTCCGAAATGAACGCGAGTCGGATCCCGGAGTTCGGGTCCAGAGCAAAGGTTTGAGGTATGAAGTTGAGCCCGACGGCATAAGCCGAAGTCAGTGCGGTCGCCAAAGCTGCGGCCATCAACCGGCCGGGCACGCCAATCAGAATGACGATCGTCGTGACCGCAAGCACCTTGAACTGAGCCAAGGGGCTGGCGAGGGCTATTCCCAAAAGGAGCAAAATGCCGCCGTATCGGCGCCAGTCGTTCGTCAGAAAGATACCGCCTGCAATGAAAAACACGGCAATGACCATGTTGTTGATCAGCGCACCATAAAGAATCACTATCGCGGCTTGCCCAGATGCGCGCGGATATTGCACGTCCTGCTGAAACATCACCGCCGGCGCGACAACGAGAGACAGGAACAGGAAAACGGGTGCACCAAAAAAGGCATTGCCGCTCATCAGCCTGCGGCGGAAATAAGCCTTGGACGCCCATGCGACGGCGAAGAATCCAACAATCGGGACGATTTGCCTTGTGACTGCTTCTTGAAGGAAGTGAACCTGCCAGGAATCCGGCATCAGCCTGTATCTGGACAGCAGGGCAATGAAGAGGCAGAAGGCGGTGTAGACCGCGAGCAGACGAGGCGGCACCGTCTGCCGCAGCAAGGCATAGGCCAGACAGACACCGACCGGGACCACTATGAAGAAAAGGCCAAGCAGGCGCAGGGATATTGCGAGGGCGCAGGCCAGCCAAATGCCCGAGAGAAAGAGGGTGTAGTCGAGCACGTCAGGGGAATGGCTGGAAACGAGGTCGACCGGCTTTGAACCCTTCCTGCGTGACAATGTCGCTGGCGAGGTCATGGCCTGTATTCCCGGTTAGGACTGAAAGCCGCACGGTTCATCCTGGTCAAAATTACTGCCGAGAGTTTCTCTGCAGGGATGATGCGCAGGATTCCCTTGAGGTGATCCGCGAAAGTGCGGCGTGCCTGCAACACCAAAAGGACCTCGTTGATGACGCCCATGGCAGCTTCCAGATCAGCGATGCGATCGGTGCTGTGAAAATCAACCACTATACAACTGTATTCTTGCTGCAGATGCTGGAGTGCAGCGGAGATGGAGAGCGAGGCATTCAACTCGGAGATTGACCCGGTGGGCCTGAGAACCAGAACTTCCAGCCCTCCCTGATGCGCGGGAATGATGGCAAACGCCCTTGCGAGCTTGCGACCTGCCTCCGCGTTCACCATTGGCTGGTTCATCGATGGCTTTTGCCAATTGGCATCAATGAGCAGTGTCTTTTGCCCGGTCGCCGCAATGAGCCTTGCGAGATGAACCGCCACCGTGGAGCTTCCGGACTTCGCGAGGGGTGAAGCAACGCCGATTACAAATCCGCCTTGGCGGCCCTGAACTCCGCGCATACGGCTGGCAATTTTGCTCAGCGAGCTGTGAAGCTCGGGAGCGTCCTTTGAGTAGACGGGCTGCAAAGACTGCTCGCATGGCCCCACAACATTCCACCTGCGGCGGGGAATTCTGCGTATCCCTACAATCCGATCAAGGCCGGTCGACCTGTGCACATCCTCGACCGTTATCAGGCGGTGGTTCATTGCTTGCCTGATCAATGCGTGACCAACGCCGGCAACCCCACCGGCCATAAGGGAGAGGGCTACCATCAGGACGGCTGGCGGCCAACTGCGTTGGCGAGGCGGTTCGGCCGCGGTGATGACCCTTGCGCTCGGGATCAGCGACGAGGCGCTAAAATCGGAGAGGGTCCGCTGCAGAAGGGCATTGTAAAGCGAGCGATAAACCTCGGCCGCGCTCTGCTGCTCGCGGAAAAGGACTCTTGCCCTCTCCGCAGATTCAGGGTCCGATTGGAGTTCCTTCAGTGATTCGGTCACAAAAGCCTTTTCCCGAAGTTCCGCCAGCCGCTTGTGCAGATCAGATGCTTCTTCCGCGCCAGCCGCCTGCCTGCGCTCGCGCTGATTTCCGATGTAACCGTCGGCGATCGCGTTCGCGAGCATGGCGGAGAACTGAGGATCGGAAGAGGTGACCCCGATCTCGACGGCGCTGGAGGAACCCATCTGAAGAACAGAAAACGCGCGCCTCACAAGGACCATCGCCTCATCCCGAATATTTGGCTCCGCCGTCGGCAGTTCGGTGCCGAAGTGAGACGCCAATTGGCCCTGCACATAGCTGGATATCCGGGTGCGCAAGCTGTCGTCCGTCACAAACTCTTCGTCTTCCGCTAAGCCAGTGTGGTCAACAACACGTCCGACGACTTCGTCCGACTGAATGACCTGTATCTGGCTCTCTACATAGACCCTCTCATCCGCCTGAGCTTCGCCCGGTTGCGGAGCGGGCGGAGATGAAAGGAGGATCGTCGCATAAGCGCTGTAATATCCAGGCGAAAGGACTGTATATGCGCCGCCGACACCAAGGCTTACAACCATCCAGAGGAGGCAAAGGCGCCAACTGCTTCGAATAAATCTCAAGATGTCTTTCACGGTCAGCTCGTCGCGATCCTTGGGAGGTATCTGCTGGTGAGGCGACCCGGACGGCTGAACGACGAAGTGATCGGTGGCGAACATACAGACTCTCCTACGACTGGAAACGATCGGCCTCGTGCTCCAACGGCGCGGATTGGGACGCCGGGGGATGTGCTCGCACCCGGCCTGCGTCGCAAGCCGCCGCCGTGCGAAGGACTGCCGCTCCGCCAATGAGGAAGAAGCCGGCTGAAACCACCAGCACGACGACTTCCTTCGCCACCATCGCGTAAACAATGGCTTGCTCCGCCATGACGAAAGACAAAGAATATGCGGCCACCAGGAATACTAGCAGACCGGCTGCATTAAGGGCCGCCCATTCGTTTTCATATCCGTAACTAAACATAAATACATTTGATGTGAATGTATTTATATTCATAAGAAATGGTATGATTGCCATCGCACGCACTATAGGTGTCGCTCCTGAAAATTTATCTCCAAACAGAATCAAAATTATGTATGGAGCAATAAAGAACATTCCAATACTCATCGCCGCCCCGCCCGCTACGGTGAATAGTGATCTTCTTATCAATCGAACCCCGGCAGCCGGATCGACATGAGCGTAGTATGAAACCCTCGGTATGAAAGTATCCATAAGCAACTTGAAAAATACTCTCGAGGCTAACAGAAACTTTTCGGCGACAGAATATTGCCCGGCTGCGACATAGCCTGCGAAATGCTGGACAAGGGCAACAGGGAGGGTGACGAGGGCAGTCTCCACGGCTATGAAAAGGCATCCCCTCCAGCCATTGCGCAGCTGCATTCCAATCGTCGAAAGCGTGACGGACCTGAAGCCGCCGAACCCAAAGGGAAGGATGAAAGGTAAGCAGATGACGCCACTGACGACGGGAACTGCGCTCTGGATGGCAACGGCGAGTGCGACCTGGTCAGGTGATGCGACCATGGCGACGAAACAGACGAGCGCCAGAACGCGAGCAACAACCACGGCGACGGCCGCCTGCCAGGCGCGTTCAAGGCCGACGAAGAGCCATGCCGGAAAAATAATGCCGCCGGCGGCCGAGAGCATCGCGCACAGGAATGTCGGCCTACTGAGCGCCAGCACGTCGCCGGCCAGCACAAGGCCCACCAGGCATACGGCAATGAACAGCACTGCCTTGGTGGCCATGACCTGAGCAACCAGGGACGCGATCGCCGCCGGCTCGTATCGGAGGGAAGCTACCCTGCGCTGCGCCGTCCAATGAAATCCATAGGCCACAACGACGGCAGCGAGTTGTCCGATGGCGAGCGCATACGCGTAGCGCCCGAAACTCATGGGTCCGAGGACACGCCCGGCATAGGGCAAGATGATCAGCGGCTGCAGGACGTCGGTGACATGCAGGACAGCCAGACTGGCGGCCTGTTTGCTCAGGGTCATGGTAGCCTCCAGTCAGGTGCCTGTCGAGGCAATGCAAACCACCCAGTCCAGATATGGCAGCGCCGCCTCCCAGAAGCAGCGCCAAAGAACAGCCGGCCGTGAAGAAGTTGGCGCAGATCGGCAATACGGCGGTCCAAGTGTGTTCACTGGTTCCGCCTCCCTCTAACCGTCACGAAGTCTGCGCCTGGGAAGCAGCGTTGCCTGCAACAAAGCCAGGATGAACAGGCTGTTCGTCACGAGATACCTGCTCGCCAGCCGGCGGGGATCCTGGAAGAGCCGGTGCAGCCATTCCAGCCCGCTCTTCTGCATCCATTGCGGCGCCCGTTTGACGTCTCCGGCGTGGAAATCGAAAGCTGCTCCTACCCCTAACATGACCGCATTGATCCGGCCGCGATGCGCCTGCATCCAGCTTTCCTGCTTGGGACATCCGAGCCCCACCCACATGATCCTCGCACCGGACTGATTGATCATTCCGACCACTGCCTCATCCTCCTCGGCCGACAGAGGGCGGGGCGGAGGTGAGTAAGAGCCCACGATGTTTATGCCGGCAAACTCGGTTCGAATGCACTGTTCGAGACGCTGGAGAGTGCCCGGGCTGCCGCCGTACAGGAACATTGCCGAGCCCAGTTCCGATGCCCTCCGGCAACAAATCCACATCAGGTCCGGTCCGGCGATGCGCCGCTGATCCGCGTGTCCCTGCCGTCTCAGCATCCAGGCCACCGGCGCTCCATCGGGCGCGACAAGATCGGCGCTATCCATCGCTTCGGCATGGGCGCGATTGCGGCGGGCGGTGACGACACTGTGGGCATTGCACAGGAAAACCGTTCGGCTCTCCCGCCGCAGGGCCCAGTCGAAGACGCAGTTGACTGCCTGCGCCAAGCCCAGCGCGTGCACGGGTACCCCAAGCACTTGCTCGCGCACCACTCCCTGATCGATCGCGAGCTCTGTCATGCCACCCTCGATTGCTGCAATGGTGAGCCATCATCACAGCGTGCGGGCACTTCGAGTGCAAATGCTATTCCGAACGGGAAGCTGGCGGGCGGCGCTCATCGGAGGTACTTAAAAGGAATATCCGAATATCCTGTCCGAACCGGTGTGGTGCACCCCGATTCTGAGACACGAAAAGGGTAACAGTTCTCCATTCGTTAAGGAGAGCTGATGAGGAGAGAAGAACCCGGGGCGGCGGTTCAGTGGCGAATTCAAGAGAGCGGCGGTGTAACGCATGGCTGCGGGCGCCAATATGAGCAAGTTGGCGCGGGAGCTCGGCATCTCTGGCAAGGGTCTCTATCGCTGGCAGAAGCAGTTTCGTGCAGGCGGGCCAGCAGCTCTGCGCGGTCGCATGGGTCCGCCGCGAGCGGTACGCCGGCTAGGTGAGGCGGACGACCCGGGCGGTGCAGCGCCGGCATTGCCGTCGGAAGCGCTTGACGAGCTTTCGAAGGCATTGGCTCGGATCGGCGAACTGGAGCGTCTCGTCGGGTATCCGGTTCAAAGCGTTACCCATCTATCAACTTGTTCTCTCCGCGCTGCCGAAAGAGCGCATGGAAGGAGCGGCCCGTCGCGCCGTCGACCAGGAGGTAAAGCCCCATCACCGCGGGTTTGCCTACGGCATTGTTGTCGGGCGACACCGTGACGATCTTGACGCCGATATGGCCATGTGCCGACGTGTCAGCTGTACGGAGAACAAGGGATATTCCTTTTAAGTACCTCCGATGAGCGCCGCCCGCCAGCTTCCCGTTCGGAATAGCAATTGAACTCGAAGTGCTCGCACGCTGTGATGATCGCTCACCATTGCAGCAATCGAGGGTGGCATGACAGAGCTCGCGATCGATCAGGGAGTGACGGCATGTCGCAAATCTTCGCGGGATGATGCCCTCTGGTTGCAGCCTAAAGAATTCACGCAGGATTATCTGGCATCGCTTTGCATCGCATTGGCGCAGATCGATACGGACGCCGTGCAGGAGGCGATACAGTTGCTGCGCGCCGTACGCGATGCGGGCGGCACAGTCTTCGTCGCCGGCAACGGCGGCAGCGCAGCGACCGCCTCCCACTGGGTCAATGACCTCGGTAAGGCCACGAAACGCTCGGGAAGGCAGCCAATCCGGGTCATAGGCCTGACAGACAACGTCTCCTGGATGACGGCACTCGGCAATGACGAAGGCTACGAGCGTATCTTTGCCGGCCAGATGGAGAACTTCGCCAAGCCGGGTGACGTGCTCATAGTGATTTCAGCCAGCGGGAACTCGCTTAATCTCGTGCGGGCAGTCGAACTCGCTCGCGAAAGGAAGGTAGCCACCATCGGCATTGTCGGTTTTGACGGCGGCACGCTTAAAGAGCTCGTCGATCAGCCAGTATGGGTGCGGTCCGAAAAAGGCACCTACGAACTCGTCGAGGACGTCCACGCCGCGATCTGTCATGCCATCACGCGATACCTCATCGCCGACCGACCGGAGCGCGGTCAATGAATATTGTCCTGCCGAGCTCGCCCTGCCTGCAAAAGGCAGATGTCGAAGGCCGCGGCTACAGCCGGCCGCGTCAGGCGGTCATCCTGGCCGGCGGGCGTGGCACGCGCATGCGGCCGATCACACTCGATCGCCCGAAACCAATGGTGCCGGTGCTCGGCCGCCCTTTTTTGGAATACCAGATCGAACAGCTGCGGCAGGAGGGGTTCGAAAGGGTTCTTCTTCTACTCGGGTATTTGCCCCATGTGGTGATGGACCATTTCGGCGACGGCAGGAGGTTCGGGGTCAGTATCGAATATGCCGTCACCCGTCCCGACGACCTCACCAGCAGCCGGGTATCCAATGCCCGTCACCTCATAGATCCGTGCTTCCTGCTGCTGTATTGCGACAATTACTGGCCGATGCGCATGGAGCGGCTGTGGCAACGCTTCTGTGCGGCCGGCAAGCCTGGAATGATTACGGTCTACAGCAACAAGGACGGCTATTCACGCGGCAGCGTGATCCTTGATGCGAACGACAATGTGACCGTCTTCGACCGGCTCCGCACCACGCCCGGGCTGCAGGGAGTCGAGATCAGCTATGCCATACTAACCGATCTCGCCCTCGAACTCCTGCCCGACGAGGACACCCTCTTCGAGGAGGCCATCTACACGCCGCTCGCGACGCAGCATCGCCTCGCCGGCTTCGTGAGCGAGCACCGCTATTACAGCGTGGGCTCGATCGAGCGTCTACCCGCGACGGAGCGCTTTATTAGCCGCGAAAAAACCATGCTCGTAGACAGGGACGGCGTACTCAACTGCAGACCGCCACGGGCTCAATATGTGTGTTCATGGGACCAGTGGGAGTGGGTTCCGGGTGCAAAGCAGGCGTTGGCCCTTCTGAACGAGGCTGGCTACCGCATAATCATCATCTCCAACCAGGCAGGGATAGCGCGCGGAGCGATGACCGCCGCTGATCTCGAGGCGCTTCACCAGCGCATGTGCGCCGAGTGCGAAGCCGTCGGCGGCAAGATCGCGGAGATCTACCACTGCCCACACGGCTGGGACGACGGCTGCGACTGCCGCAAGCCCAAACCCGGTATGCTGTATCAGGCACAGCGCGACTTTGATCTCGACCTCACACGCACACTCTTTGTCGGCGATGACGATCGTGACCGTCAAGCGGCCGAAGCCGCGGACTGCCTATATGCGCAAGTAAGCGAGCGATGCTCGCTTCTGGACCTCACCCGTCAACTCCTTTCGAAGCGGAGCGAGGGCAGACATGAATGAACCAACACGCGTTCTCGTCACCGGACACAATGGATATCTCGGTTCTGTCATGGTGCCCGTGTTGCAGGCGGCGGGCTATGAGGTGGTCGGGCTGGATATGGGATATTTTCGTGCGTGCACCCTGGGAGCCGACAATACCAGTGTGCCCGAGATCACAAAGGATCTACGCGCCATCGAACCCCCGGATCTGCAGGGCTTTGACGCGGTGATCCATCTGGCGGCACTCTCGAACGACCCGATCGGAAATCTCAACGCGGATTGGACGAGGCAGATCAATGCGGAAGGAACAGTTCGTCTGGCCACGATGGCCAAGGCGGCGGGCATCCGGCGGTTCCTATTTTCCTCCTCTTGCATCATGTATGGCATGTCGGAAGCCGCCGTCGTCGACGAAACCGCCCCGCTGGCGCCGCAAACAGAATACGCAAGATCGAAGGTTGTTGCCGAAGAAGCGCTGCGCGCGCTGGCGGACGACGGGTTCTCGCCCGTCTATTGCCGCAACGGCACCGTCTATGGTCTGTCGCCGCGAATGCGCTTCGACACCGTGCTGAACAATTTCGTGGGCAGCGCCTTCACCACTGGACGTGTCGAAGTGCATAGCGATGGCACGCCATGGCGGCCCGTGGTTCATGTCCAGGATGTCGCGCGCTATTTCAAATTGATGCTGGAGGCGCCACTACAGGACATCCACAATGAGGCGTTCAACATGGGTGTTGAAAGCCTAAATCTTCAGGTGCGCGAGATAGCGGAGATCGCCGTTGAGGCCGTCGCTGGCGCGCAGCTCACAATGACACCGAAGCTGGGCGCGGATCAAAGGACCTACAAGGCGGACTTCAGCAAGTTCTCACGGACTTTCCCGGATTTCGAGTTTCAGTGGACAGCGCGAAAGGGAGCACACGACCTTTGCGAGGCGTTCCGCTCGATCGCACTTAGATTTGAAGACTTTACCGACAAGCGCTTCACGCGGCTGCGCTGGCTCGATCATTTGCTCAAGGCGGGGATGCTCGATGGTCAGCTGCGCTGGCGAACCGCACAGCCGCGTGTTGCCTAATTTTCATTCCGTCGATTTTCGAGGGGGCAAAATATGGAACAGCTAGACGGGACCAAAGCGGTGGAGCGCCGGTCAGGACTGGACCTTCCGACCATCATCGATCGCGCTGCACAGCGTCTACCGTCTCTCGTCCTGACGCGCACTCCTTTGCGCGTCAGTTTTGCTGGCGGCGGTACCGATCTGCCCGATTTCTACAATCTCGATTGCGGCGCGGTCTTCAGCGCGGCAGTGGACAAGTACATCTATGTCACCGTCAAGCGTCACAGCGAGATCTTTAATGAACCCATCCGCTTGAACTATTCACAGACGGAGCAGGTAAACACCATAGGCGAGATCAAGAACAACATCGCTCGCGAATGCCTGCGTTTCCTGGAGATCGAACCGCCGATTTACATCTCGACGGTCGGAGACATGCCTGCCTCGACGGGCATGGGGGGGTCGAGCTCGTTCACGGTGGGACTGCTCAACGCCCTGCATGCATTCCGGGGAGAACGTGTCACCCCTGGCCAACTGGCCGAAGAGGCATGTCACATCGAGATGGACATCCTCGAGGAGCCGATTGGCAAGCAGGACCAGTATGCCGCCGCGTTCGGGGGCATGAACCTGTTCCGCTTCCAGCCGGGCGGCGCGGTAACGGTCGAGCCGCAGCGGGTGCGCAATGGCGCCATCGAACATCTCTTCAGCAACCTGATGATGTTCTGGACGTCGCATCAGCGGCCGGCCAGTTCCGTGCTGGCAGAGCAGAAGGCGAAAACGTCAAGCAATCTCGATACGCTCAGGCGGATGCGGGACGATGCCTTCATGCTTCAGGAGATCTTTGCGGAGCCCGTCATCGACGTAGAACGCTTCGGTGCCGTCCTTCACGCAGGGTGGGAGATGAAGCGGAGTTTGGCGTCCCGCGTGAGCAACGCGGCGATCAATGGCCACTACGACCTCGCCAGGGACGCAGGTGCGGAAGGCGGCAAGCTGTGCGGCGCCGGCGGCGGCGGATTCCTTATGTTCGCGGTCAAGCCGGAACGCCGGGAAAGTGTAAGACGCGCACTCTCACACCTAGCCTATGTGCCTATCGGCTATGAAGTCCACGGCTCGCGCCTCTTGCATCCGGCGCAAGTCTGATGGCCGTCCTTCGATCGCACAAGAGGACCGCCGGCGCGAGCCACCCTGAGCAGAGGTCGTCGGAGATGCAACCCGACGTGACACTCATTTGACCAATGGATCTACGATGCTTTTCACAAAGACCGATATTCCCGGCGCCACCCTGGTGGAACTGCAGAAATTCGAAGACGAGCGGGGCTTTTTCGCACGCGGCTGGTGTTCGCGGGAGTTTGCCGAGCAGGGGCTTCCGGATCGTGTCGTGCAGGTGAATATTTCATACAACAGGCACAAGCATACACTGCGCGGCTTCCATTACCAGCTGGCTCCCCAGTGCGAGGACAAGATGCTTCGCTGCATCCGGGGCAGCCTGTACGACGTGCTGATCGACCTGCGTTCCCGATCGCCCACCTATAAGCAGCACCTCACGGTGGAACTGTCAGCGGCGAACCAACGGATGCTGGTCATCCCGAAGGGCTGCGCGAACGCCTTTCTCACCATGGAGGACCACTCCGAGGCGACATATCTCGTCTCCGAATTCTACACACCGGCGGCCGAGCGTGGTGTTCGCTGGAACGATCCTGCTTTCGCAGTGAAGTGGCCGGTGGATGCGCCGGCGCTGATTTCTGAAAAGGACCGAAGCTGGCCCGATTATGACCGCTAACCTTTCGCCACCCGACCTTTCGGGAGCAGCACAGGGGAGACGTAAATGTTCATTGTCGACAGGGAGTTGGAGAGGCTCCAGGCTCAGGGGCGGCCAATTCGCGTGGGTATGGTGGGGGCCGGCTTCATGGCCCAAGGCATCGCGCTGCAGATGCTGCGATATGTCCCAGGCATGGAGCTCGTGGCGATTTCCAACAGGCACGTGGAAAAGGCGCGAGATGCCTATGCCGCCGCAGGTGAAGACGACGTGACCGAGGCGACCAGCACCAAAGCGCTTGAGGATCTCGTGGCGCGCGGTCGCCGCTCGATCACGGCCGACCCGATGCACATTTGCGAGGCCGACGACATCGACGTCGTCGTCGAGGCGACAGGCGCGATCGAGTTCGCTGCTCACGTCACAATGCGGGCGATCCGGCACGGCAAGCATGTTGCTCTGATGAACGCCGAACTCGACGGCACGATCGGACCGATCCTGAAAGTGTATGCCGACCGGGCAGGAGTGGTCCTCACCAATGTGGAGGGGGATCAGCCCGGCGTTATCATGAACCTCTACCGTTGGGTCAGGGGCCTGGGCATACGTCCGGTGCTTTGCGGGAACATCAAGGGCCTGCACGATCCCTACCGAAATCCGACGACTCAGGAGGGTTTTGCCAAGAAGTGGGGGATGAAGGCCCCAATGGTCACCTCCTTCGCGGACGGCACGAAGATCTCGTTCGAGAACGCCATCGTCGCCAACGCCACAGGCATGCGGGTGGCGAAGCGCGGCATGTACGGGCCTGTGGTCGAGCCTGGTACCCCGATCCAGGGGGCGGTCGGGTGGTATCCGCTCAATCAGCTCCTCGAGGGGCCGGGGATAGTTGATTATTGTGTCGGCGCCATGCCCAACCCCGGCATCTTCGTTCTTGGCACCACAGAGGATGCCGTCGAGAAGAACTATCTCTCACTCTACAAGATGGGCCCCGGACCGCTCTACTGTTTCTATTGGCCCTATCATCTGTGTCATTTCGAGGTGCCCTCCACGGTCGCCAGGGCCGCAATATTCCGCGATGCTGCGATTGCGCCCCTGGGCGCGCCGACCGTTGATGTGGTGGCCGCCGCCAAGCGGGACCTTAGTGCCGGAGAGATCCTCGATGGCCTTGGACATTACATGACCTACGGGCTCTGCGAGAACGCGCGAACGGTGCACGCCGAGCGGCTTGTGCCGATCGGGCTCGCCGAGGGCTGCCGGCTGCTGCGCGACGTGAAGCGGGACGAGGTGCTCGGCTATGACGACATCGAGCTTCCGATCGGGCGGCTTTGCGACACACTGCGCCGGGAGCAGGATCTTGCCTTCTTCGGCCGCTCTGCAGCCTCCCTGCGCCGCGAGGTTTCTGCAACCGCCTAGTTAGCGGGACTTCAGATGTTCCGCCGCCCGAACCTTAGAGTTGAGATGGCCGAACTGATGTCCGATTTCCATTGCCTGACGCATGCCGCCGCGCTTTGCCTCCTCTTTGTGGGTACGACTTTCCTGGCCCTTAACCCGGATTGGATCGACAGGCCCCTCGCAACGGCCGTCAACACCGTAGCGAGCAATCAGCCCTTCGCCAGCCGGCTCGCTTTCGGTGCCGTCTACCCAACAACCGAGGGCGCTATAGTTGTGTCCTTGCTTTGGTATTGCTGGTTCGCCCATGACGGGCCGGAGTCGAGGGCAAGGCTGGTGAGCGGCGTCTGCGCAGCTGTCCTCGCGGCGCTCGTCGCGCATTTCCTGCAGGGCGCTCTGCCGACGACGCCAAAGCCGATTTTTGACTCCGCACTTGGACTTCATATCCCCGACGTTCTGGGCGACGCTGCCGTTCTGCGCTCAGCGCCGTTCGCCGGCACCCCCGGGTTCCCCAGCGAGCGAGCGGTTCTGTTCGCGGGTCTAGCGATCGCCATTCTTCCTGTTCGCTTCGAACTCGGACTCCTCGCCCTGGCCTGCACCTTGGTGGTAGAGCTTGCGCGAGTCTACTTGGGGCTGCATTACCCGACCAATGCTCTGGGTAGCCTCGCCTTGGCCGCCACCCTGGTATGGGTAGCACAAACGCACCCGAGCCTTGAACTCGGCGCCCTGGTTCTCCGGTGGGAGCGCGGCGCCCCATCAAGCTTCTATCTGTGCAGCTTTCTGGCCTCATACCTTGTTGTTGCGTTCCAGGCGTTGCGCGAACTTGCCAAAGGGCTTCTGCAATAGGAACTGGTGTGAAGCCGGCCAGCGACATGACGTGCATCGCCGCGCTGAAGCGTCATCTTGGCCGGACAACAACAATCATGCTGAAGGTGTTCGCAACAGCGGCGGATTACCTCAATGAAGCGGATTAGGCATCCGGCAAGCTGGATAAGGCCGCTCTACGGCTTCCACTGGCCCTACTACCTCTGCCATTTTGAGGTAGCCAGCACACTGCGCGCGCCGCGCTGTTCGACAAGCCCGATCTCTTCGCTCGGCGAACCCAAGGTCAATTTCGTTGCAACCCGCCAAGACCGATTCGAACTGCCGGCCCTTCCTGCGTTCAGCTCCGCAACGAACAGGATTGCCACTTCTTTGGCTCCGCAGTGGCCGGCACGGCCCCGGGGACGAGGCGACTCGTGAGCCGGCGCTCGCAGCGGGCGGCTCCTACTTCCTACGCGGTAGGGCGACGACGTTGGCCGAGCCCAAGGCGATGCTCCGCAGCATCTGTTACGAACGCCGAGCGACGGGATTACCTCCTTTTGTTGGAGCGCCTGCCACAATGACACTCTGGTCGCGGGAGGGAATCGATATAAAATTCACAGGTCGATAGCCGCTCCGCGTTAGGCCAGACTGAACCCCATCTGGCGCTGTTGTCTATTTTGGACACAGTGAGGACGGCGGACACAGTGAGGACGGCGCAGTCAAGCGGAACAGCTACTAAGAATAAGCCAAAGGCAACCATTGATGTACAATCCAGATGGGCTCCGGTATTGTAAGCGAGTTGTAAGAGCGGCCTTAGGATTCGATCATCTTCTCCGGCCCGAATGCTCTATTCCTACACAAAAACTCGGCTCCGCATATGGAGGTTGGGTCGTTGCGGTCGAGCCTCTTCTAGCTGCTTCCTCCCCTATTGTTCTTTCCTTTGGCTTAGGGGACGATATTTCATTTGATCTGGAAGTCAGCAAAGTATTCGGTGCAAAGGTCTTTGGGTTTGATCCGACTCCGGCCAGTCTTGACTGGATTGCCGCTCAGGAATTACCCCCCACTGTGCGGATCTACCCCTTGGGAATATCTAATTTCGACGGGGAGCAAACGTTTGCTGTGTCCGAAGATGACACACGCAGCAATTTTTCCACGAAGTTGGTTACAGGCAAGAGCATTGTCTGCAACGTGAGGCGTTATTCTACTATCCTGGATATGCTCGGACTGGCAACTGTCGATGTGCTGAAACTCGACGTCGAGGGGGCAGAGCACGACGTCCTTCCAGAGGTGCTTGGATCTGATGTCTTACCGAGACAGATTCTCGTCGAGTTTCACCACTGGTGGCACCGCACTCCCGTGGAGCAAACCTACCGAACAGTGGAAGCGATAAAGGGCCAGGGTTACACCCTGTTCCATGTTTCTCCTGCGGGCCACGAGTTGTCATTTTTGCTGACGCGATAGCAAGCCTTACGAGAACTTTCGACAAGCCGCCGTCGGTGGCGGGATCGTCGGCAACAACCTGACGCCACGCTTGCCAGGTGACCCGAGACCCGTTTCTCGGCGGCATCGCCCGCGCCGCACTGATCAGCCGACCCACATGTTCGGCATTGCCGACGGCAGCATGGCCGGCATGCAGCTCCCGGAGAAGCGGTGGCGCAAGCGCTTGTGAAGTGACGGCTCGCGGCAGGGCGGCTACGTCCATGCCATAGGAGCATAGGCTGAAGAGGCTAGCCAAGCAGAAAGGGACGCACGGGAAGTAGCTGTGACGGGCATTGAGCGGTGGGGATTACCTCTTTTGCTGGCGTGCCTGCCACAAAGACACTCTGGCAGAACAAGGCACTTTCGCCTTTCGTTAGAGGAGTGTGGGGCAGACCGTCGGTCGACGAGGCCACCACAGCCCTCAAGGATTGGATGGGACCCGATGACAGATCGCATTGCGCTCATAACTGGTGTGACCGGTCAGGACGGTGCCTACCTTGCCAGACTGCTGCTGGAGAACGGCTATACTGTCCACGGACTGAAACGCAGATCCTCCTCCTTCAATACCGAACGCATCGACGACATCTACGTCGATCCGCACGAACCGGACGCACGCTTTTTTCTCCACTACGCCGACCTGACCGATGCGACCAATCTCATTCGCATCGTTCAGGAGACGCGCCCTACCGAAATCTACAATCTGGCGGCCCAAAGCCATGTCCAGGTAAGCTTCGAGACGCCTGAATATACCGGCAACGCCGATGCCCTTGGCACACTCAGGCTGCTTGAAGCCATCCGCATCCTGAAGATGGGAGAGCGGGTGCGCTTTTATCAGGCATCAACCTCCGAGCTGTTCGGCAAAGTCCAAGAGGTGCCCCAGACGGAGAAGACGCCGTTCTACCCGCGCTCTCCCTATGCGGCGGCCAAACTCTATGCCTATTGGATCACGATCAACTACCGTGAAGCGTACGGAATGTTCGCTTCCAATGGCATACTGTTTAATCATGAAGGCCCCACGCGCGGCGAGACGTTTGTGACCCGCAAGATCACACGTGCGGTTGCAGGTATCGAGCGAGGCTTTCAGTCCGCCCTCTATCTTGGAAATCTGGATGCGAAACGCGACTGGGGGCATGCTCGCGACTATGTGGAGGGCATGTGGCGGATTCTTCAGCACGCCGAGCCAGACGACTTCGTCCTCGCCACGGGCGAAACCCACTCGGTTCGAGAGTTCGTAGAGCGTGCCTTTCGGGCAGTCGGCCGCGTCATCGTCTGGGAAGGTAAGGGGGTGAACGAGATCGGCCGGGATGGCAAGACAGGAGAAATCCTCGTCCGAATCGACCCACGCCATTTCCGTCCAACGGAGGTCGATCTCCTGATGGGAAATCCGGCGAAAGCCCGCTCAAAGCTCGGCTGGTCGCCTAAGACGACGTTCAGCGACCTCGTGGCGGAAATGGTGGCGGCCGATCTGAAACGTCTGGAGCGAGAGCGCTGGCATAGGGACAGTAGCGTCTAGAAAGCGCCACCGGTCATGAACAACACTTACCGGCTCCGTGATGTGCGTCTTGGCAGCATCAATATCGTCGCAAACGCGACCGGCAAGATCGTGCCAAGCGGGCGCACCAGCCTTTAGAGAGGGGCGTTGTCCGCGCTACCCACGTGCGCGATGGACAGAGCGTGAAGGCTGGCGACCTTCTGTTCGATTTCGACCCGACCATGACGCCGACGAGGAGCGTCAGCAAAACGATCTCCGTTCGGCCGACCTCAACACGCCGCTGCGCGCGGAGCCGCAGACGATCCGCTTGCCGCCTTCGCGGCCGTTCCGGAAAATCGACTTGGCACGCCGGGAGTTGCCGGTCAGCGTCCCTTGTTGACGTTCTCCGACTCCAGAAAAGCGCTTGGTTCACCTCGCTTTGGGAGTATTTCGGCCTAGGCGTGCCTGCAACTTCACGAAAGATAGACGCCGCCAATTCTAGACCTATGGGCCTGCGCCTTTGGCAGCCTGGGCGGCAGCCGCTCTCGTCCTGTCCACGAATGACATCTCTCATTCCGGCGAGATCTGCCATCGGCGGTTGAACGCCAGTTCCGCGTGAGGTATCGATCTCGCGGGCGTGCGTTCGGGTACTCGCCGTTTGCGTCGGTCCAATGAGAGCGCGGCCTAATCCGTCATTCCTTCTCTGAACAGACGACGTTTCGCTGACTCCTTGAAAGCCTTGAGAGGCGAGCCAGCCTCCGAAATGCCTTTCGTCGCCATTCTCGCGGAACCGGAACTTGAACGCGGTCACCGGCATGTTGCAGCCCAGCCCACCCTTGTCGTCAGCCCGAGCAGCACGCACGAGACATCCTTTCGGTCGCCGACAGGCATGCTCCTATTGGACTAGGGGGTGCCAATCGGGGCGTTAGGGCTACCCCAATTCATGAAGGAGCCTCCCGCCCGGCAGCGTGCTACGTCTGTCTGCGCAAGAGCCGAGCAAAATGCGTGACCCAGGACACAGTCGGACAAGCCAGGCCGAACGCATTCGGCTTCGTCGCGAGATGTTCGGGGCTGTCGATGCCGTGCTGCGCCGCAATCCAGAGGTCGGAGCCTACAACCAGAAATTTGAGGGGACTGGATCATGCCGGAGCGGATCGTCAGTTTTGTGATGAGCGGGGGCGTCGGCTCGCGGCTGTGGCCGCTGTCGCGCGAAGACAATCCCAAGCAATTCCATGACCTTTCGGGCGACGGCTCGATGCTTGCGAAGACTGTCCGACGCCTCAAGGCGCGCTCGGACGGCGAGACGCCGATCTATCTGATAGCCTCCGAACGGCATGCCGACCGCGTTATCTCGGACATCGGTCCGCTCGGCCTGAACGGGGGCAGACCGATTTTCGAGCCCGTCGGCCGCAATACCGCCGCTGCGGTGGCCATAGCCACGTTGCAGACGATCTCCGAATATGGCGGTGACGCGCTTGTGCTCGTGGTGCCCTCCGACCATCAGATATCGACCGAAATGCAGTTCTGGCAAACCGTCGAGGCGAGCATGCCTGCCGCCGATTCAGGAAGCATTGTCGTATTCGGCATCAGGCCGACCCATCCTGAAACCGGGTACGGCTACATCGAGGTTACGGCAAATGGTGACGGCGGGGCCGCCGTTTCACATTTTGTCGAAAAGCCCAATGCCGAGACGGCCCGCAAATATGTGGCTTCGGGAAGATTCTACTGGAACGCCGGCATCTTCCTGTTTCGTGCCGACACGATGCGGAAGGCATTTCTCGAGTTCCGGCCAGACATCTGGGACACCGCGGAACGGGCCCATAAGGCTGCACGGACGGACGTCTTGGGCATCTACCTGCCCCATGGCTTCTATTCGGCTGTCCCGTCGACGTCGATCGACTACGCAGTCATGGAGCATGCACGCGGTATTGCGATGGTTACGGCTTCCTTCCGCTGGAACGACCTTGGATCGTGGCAATCGCTGCTGGAAGCCAGCCCGACGGACCGCGACGGCAATGTCGTAATGGGCGACGTTGTCGCCATGGATTGCGGCAACTCCTATCTCAGAAGCAAGGGCAGACTGCTGACAGTCATTGGAATGAAGCATGTGGCGGTGGTCACGACACCGGACGCGGTATTCGTCGCTCCTGTCAGCCACAGCCAGAACGTGAAGAAAGTCGTCGAACAACTCGAGAAGAGCGGACGCCTTGAAACGAAGTTCACAGGGTCGGATGACCGGCTCATCATCAGCGGGTCATGGCGCAAGCGGGTCGAGCACTGGCTCTTCAACGAAACCTTGCCGCTGTGGTCCACTGCAGGTGTTGACGATGCGTATGGCGGCTTCCACGAGGCGCTCGGTTTCGATGCAAGGTCGTTGGGCAAACCCAAGCGCATGCGGACGATGGCTCGCCAGATTTACGCGTTCGCGGTGGCCAAAGAACGCGGCTGGGTTGGACCGGCCGACAAACTCATCGACCACGGCATCGAGTTTATCGCCAAACACGGCCGCACCGAACGCGGTGGCTGGGTGCGCATCCTTAATTCCAATGGCAGCGTGGCTGACCCGACGGAGGACGCCTACGACCATTCCTGCGTGCTCCTGGCGCTTGCCCATGCTCACCGATGCGGCCATCAGGATGCCCTGCAGCTGGCACAAGAGACCTTCCATTTCATCGACACCCATCTCGAGGACGTCAGTCTGAACGGCTTCCTCGAGACCCCCGGCTGGAAGGGGGTGCGGTTCTCGAACCCGCACATGCACATGCTGGAATCCTTCCTTGCCTGGCATCGCGTCACCGGCGAGCGTGCATATCTCCGTCGGGCGGCACGTGTCGTCGATCTCTTCCGGTGCCATTTCTTCGATCAGGAGAGCTGGACGCTTGGGGAACATTTCGATGTCGATTGGCTACCGTTGTCGGGAGAGGAGGGACAGTGGACCGAACCAGGGCACCATTTCGAATGGGCCTCGCTCCTCATCGATTTCGCGCGGGCAAGCGGGCAGAAAGACTTGGCAGCCTATGCAAGGAAGCTCTATTCGTCGGCGATCGCCAGCGGATTGAACCGGGCCACGGGCTTGGCTTATGCAGCCGTGTCGCGGCAGGGAATTCCCTTCGACCGGCTCTCCCGCAGCTGGCCGCAATGCGAAGCCGTCAAGGCGGCCGTCGCCCTGGACGGCATCGGCGGGCCTGATCTGAAACCTGAGATCGAAGCTCGTGTTGCCCGCCTCTTCAAATGGCATATCGATCCCGCACCGCTAGGCTTGTGGATCGACAGAATTGACGAGCGCGGAAGGTCACTGGCGACGGAGGTGCCCGCGAGCATTTTCTACCACCTCGTGACGGCGTTGATGCAGTATCTGGACAAGACCGCAGGGCAAGTCGAACCTTTCCCGCTGCCAGCTTTGGATGTGAGCAAAAGCGTTGCGATGCAGGGTTACGGCTGACCAACCGTCCGCCATAGCTCCGTGTTGGTCAAACGACCAATAACGAAACTAGTACAAGATCGGGAGGAATACCCATGAAAGTGACAATCCTGGGAAACTGTCCGCCCCATTCCTACAAGGGATTGATGCAAGGCTCAGACCGAGAAGCTGCAATCAAGGCGGTTTTGGAAAGCGTTGGTGGCAAGGTATGCGGTATGATGTTTACTCGCGGCGCCTATGATATTGTCATCAATGCTGAGGTTCCGGACCAGGCCAATGGGATGGACCTAGCACTGGCGGTCCGGGCAAGCGGCTGGATAAACGAGCTAGTTGTCCTGGAAGAACTCGACATGAAGGCGGCGCTCGCAGCCGCCAAAAAGGCTGCCGCGTTTACAAGCCCGCCGGCTGATTGGATAACTGGCTGTACATTGAAGGCAGCACGGTTCCGTTGAACGCGCCGTGCTGCCAAGTCTCAAGGAAAGACACGCTGCGGTTTCGGAAAGCCGAAGCAGGCGCGGCATTGGTTCTGCTTTGATACCGCCGACAGCGAACGCGCCCGGCTCACGGGGCCCTAGAAGGTGCGCTTGACGGACCGGCGAGGTCCGGTTTTGTAAAGGCTTCTTCTCGGAGCGCTTCTTTATCTAATCGGAGCGCGACAAGGCAATCGAGATCACATTGTCAGTATCTGTTTCAGGTAGCTCGAACAGCATTGGCAAAAATTGGCCGCTCGGGCGGCGTTCTCATGATCACCGTCCCTAAGGGTGCTCGGACTTTACGACTTTCCAGGATACCTATGGTCCTGACGCAGCGGGTGGTGCTATCCGTCACTTCCCTGCCCTGTGCGCCGCCACCAATCTCGCGTAGAAGGGCCCTGGCCGAACCCGGCCCTGCGACGCGAGAACTCCATGCGAATAGTGTTGCCTGTCCTGTTGCTCGGCGCCGCCCTTGCCAGCCTGTCGCCCGCCAAGGCCGCGGCGGGCGATTGCGGGGATGCCGCCGCGCTGGTGCAGCAGGCCTATCCCAACGCCCGAAAGAGCGCCGACGGCACCTCGTTCACGCTTGAACCTCATACTAGCATCACCTCAACGTTCACGGAGAGCGAAGCGCCATTTGGCCTGGTCTGCAAGATTTGGCCCGCCCATGTCGACCTGCTGTTGGTCGCAGTGCCGCTGATTGACAGCGCTAACAGCGACCACCTGCATGTCGGCGATATCGAGCTTCTGGTCGTCGACAGGAATACGCTGCGCGTGCGCCAGCGCCTGCTCCAGCCCGGTCTGATGACCGATGACGCGATTGTCATCGAGAAGGTGGAATTCGACACCAGCCGCTATGCACTGGCCCCCAATGTCAGCGCATTCGGCCTGCGCATCGAAATGGCGCACCATTCGCTGACCGCTCCCTTCACTGAAACCGACCTGCGGCTATACGCTCTCACCGGCGATACGCTACGCGTGGTGCTCGACGGCCTCGTGGTGGCCGGCTCTGGCGGCGATAGCGATGGTAGTTGCGCCGGATACTTTCATTCCAGCCAGGTCAGCCTGGCGATAAGCCCGGCGCGCCATCATGGCTATCACGATATCACCGCGATTGAGCGGTCGAATACCGATAATCCCTCCCCCGACCATAGTGGCGAATGCCAGTCCCATCCTGGCAAGCCTGCGAAGCGGACCTACTGGATGCGCTATGATGGCAGCCGCTATGCGGTTCCCGCGGCACTCAAGGTGATGGGGTTGTGAGGCGGCCGCACACGTCCCTGCCTTGGTTCGTCAATGTCATCAATTCCAGTTGAACGGGTATCGACCGTTAATTCTCTCGTGGTAGGAGGCGCTCAAGGGGGCTCTTCTCAAAGGAGCTGATGATTTGTGGTGGTCAAGATTCAAAAGGGGTTTTGCCGGAACGTGGGACGACAGACTTGACGGGCTATTCTCCGCAAAGGTCGACTACGCCGGAAAATCCATTCTCGATGTTGGCTGCAATATGGGTGTTGTCGCCTATGAGATATCCAAGCTGAAACCCAGCTCGATCCACGGGATCGACATTGCCAAGCCGCACATCGAGACCGCAAAGATGTTGTTGAGTGGCTCCCCGGTACATGCCAGGTTCGATCGCCTGAATCTTGGCAGCCGGCGCCTCGGCAATATCCTTCTACCGAAATACGATATCGTCCTGCTGCTGGCCGTCTATCAGCACATGCAGCGCAACATCGGCCCAGGCAAGGCGCGAAGGGTGCTTTCCAATATTGTGAGGCGCACCTCGAACGTCGTTGCCCGCGTTCCGCCTGGAACGGATGGCGAATTCATCGAAACGCTTTCTGACGAGGGGTTCCAGGTCAAGAGCACTCACACATCGCCTCTTGGTAGTCATGTGCTCGTGCTTGAGAAACCCGCCTTACGAAATCCGCAGCCATAGAGATGACATCCATGTGGCAGCAGCGGGCGCAGACCCGCTGCCTGCCTGCAACGCAGTCCCGGGAGAGCCCGATTCGCCGGCAGAAAGCACCTTGCGGATGGACGTCGGGCCTATGCCTTTGACATTGAGGTTGACTCCGCAGCCGTGCTGGAAGAGCTTTTCAAGGCCAATGGCTGGAGTAGCGGCTGGCGGGACGGCATCTACCACTACGTTCATTACCATTCCCGCAAAAATGAAGTGCTTGGGGTTGCGCGCGGAACCGGCAAGGTTCGGTTCGGGGCAACAGGGGCCGTACATTGTCCTTGAAGGCCGGCGACGTGGCAGTTCTTCCGGCCGGCACCGGTCACCCAGTTGGCCGTCCACGGGAAGTCTCCCGGTCTATGGGAGGAAGCGCCGCTGGTCTCAGTGTGGAAAAAATGAAGCTTGAAGATGAAGTCCGCCACGTTTCCGAAGACTTGGACGATGATGTACTGAGTGACGCTGTGCGGGCGCTGCATCGTCGGGTTAAGATCGTTCATGATTTCGATATCCCATACATTGCTGGCTACAGCAAAGATGGCAGGACGATTTATATCGATCGCCATATGCCTCGCACTATGGATTGGAAATCGGCCAAGGTCCGGCTTGCCCCATTTCTGCTAACGCACGAGATCGTTGAAAAGGCGCTCCTGGACAAACTCGGGCTTCATTACCTGCACGCGCATCAGATCGCCCTTCGAGCCGAACGCGATGCCGTGAAGGCAGCGGGTGTTGGCTGGTCCGCTTACCAGGCCGTCAACAAAAAGAACGAAAAACCGATCTCCGAAGAGAAGCTCAAGAAGATTCCCAAGGATCTTGACCTGACGCCCTACCGCGACATGAGTGACTTTTCAACGCTAGAGCGTCTGCTGAAGGCGCAACGATAGTCGGACAAGCCAATGGGTCCTCGCTTGCCAGTTCCATGACCGCCGCCATGCTGCAGAGCCGACGATGCTCTTTGTTAGATTCGAGCCCGGCCGAGAGTAGGGCTTTCAGTCGCAGATGCTAACGAGGCAGTAGGTTTCCTTGTTCCTTGGCCGTTTCGAGAAACGCCCCGCGGACCACTTCGCGTTTCACCTGATCGATCAAAGGCATGCTGGCAGAGCTGCACTGCGCTGGGCCATTTGGGCCACGCTGCTTGGTCCTGTGCAACAGTTGCTCAGCGGCTCGGCGGCCCGCTCGAAGTCGTTGCACTGATAGGCAATGCCAGGACAGGTGGTCCTTACGGACACTGGCGTCAGGATAGGCGCTTAATTTGAGAAGCTGGAAGGTGGGATGCTATCGTATTAGCGCGAAGGCCGTGTATCCTTTGAAATTCCATGCGCTGTGCAACTTCTCAAATAATACCTGCGTAGCCACTATGTGAATTGAAGCCGAGGACGATGACAACCAGCCGCGCGGCCTGGCCGAGCGCCACGTCCGAAGGACGATGGAGGCCGCCAACGCGTGTCCGAAAATTGTAGCATACTTCGGACTCATACCTTGCGTTTGTCCGAAAAGCACAGCCGGACGGGACCGCCGAAGCGGCGAAAGCGACCCCCGCGCCTCCTATCCGAAGTCAGAGAGAACCAGAGAGGACCCATAAGAGGAACTTAAAGCCGCAAGAGCCCGCCGACCAACCCCGTTTAGCCGCAGCTAACGGAACGATGTAGGCCCTCGCGGGTTTAGAGGCGGCAGCGGATTCTTCGTGATGTGCAGCCGCTGTAGGGGGGTCCGTCGCCTCTCTTCCTCACCGGCGGCGGGCCCCTTTCGCGAAGGCGGTGTTGGTCAGAGAATCTTTACCGCCATCCAAGTTAGCTAGTTGCCATTGGGGGGAGTAACGTCCCCTCCTCTTTGCAGCAGCCAGGAACGCCTTGCGAGCCTTCTCAGGTTCCATCTCGTCGAAAATCACGGCCATGCAAACACGCACCGCGACGTCCCACAAGGGCCACGCTTGGTCCAGTTCATCAGTTCCTCGCCGGCTGCCTCGGCGTTGTTGACATTGCGGATGATCCCGAGACGCTCAGTCTTGACAGGGATCGGAGGGTTGAACCAGTGGGTTGTCATGTGGGGAAATGTCGGGCAACTATGGAATTTTGTCGGCCGATTCCAGCTTCCGCAGCTCAGACTGCTCTGAAAGCTCCCGCGCCAGTGTGGCAAGCGTCGGTGTCAGAGTTGGTTCGCCTACAAACCTTAGGAGCCTGCGCAGCTTCCGGCAGTAGTCTTCCGAACTGATCATCCCTCGGAAGGCACGTCCCCTACGCAGCATGGCCATGAGGGTCACTGAAGCTTCCTTCTGGTTCGTCGAAGGCCATAGAAGCCCGCGCTGCCAAAGTGGTGGCGCTCCAATCAACCTCGACCTGCTCTCGCCGCTCAAGCTCCTGCAACAATGCAGCAAGGGACGCCGGCAGTTTCTCGTCGACTTCGAGACCAAGCCTGTTGCGGAGCATCTGACGATTATCTTCTGAGCTGATCAGCCGTTGAAAGGCTGTCCTGCTGTTGGTCGTGCCGGCATAAGGTCGTTCCCACATTCGGTCTGAAACACTTTCGTTGTGAAAGGGTTCCGAAGGGGAAGCGAATAATTTGGTGAGAATCTCTGAGCCGGGATTGGACGACCAGCTCGCGCGAAGTTCCCCGTGCCCCTCTCGATCTCATAGAGGGTTGAACCAATGGGTTGCCATGTGGCTATTCGCGAAGGTCGAACGCGACGAACAGGCCAAAGGCTGGGCCAATCTCGATAATAAGCTCGACCAGCGCGCAGTCACTTTCCACCAGATGCGGCCCGGCTCGGCGCACCGCTGCGATGGTCTCTTTCACGGAGATGATTTGGCCGCGACCGGCTTGTAAGATCAGCTCTTTAACAAGCTTATGGGCAGTCACTTTGCTCGGTCGGCAGTTCGTCCAAACGTTCATACTAGGCCTCCCACCTCAGCGAGAACCCACGCGGAACATTCATGATCCTCTGTCGGGAAAAATCAAGAAGAATGTTTGATGGAAATTTCTTAGCGGGAACCAGAGAAACAAGTACGGAGCGAGCCTCTGTACTCTTCCGCTTTGAGCTCAGCCAGCCCGCTAAGGGACTTCTTCGGTCGGCCCCTCTTTGGCCCGATCAATAGCCGCAAGTAATGACTGTAGGGTTGGCGGCAGTTCTGGTTCGACCCCCAGATTTAAGAACGTTTGTACGTTATGACGATAGCCCTCGGAACGGATCAGTTTCCGAAACGCTTCGGAGACAGACTGATGGTCTGCTTTGTTGCTGGTTGCCATGGAAGTCCCTCCCAATGAGCCGCAACTCGCCCGCAACGAATGGGTTCCATCAGGACGTCGGAATATTAAGTATAAATTTCTGAGCGGGAGATCGGATAACTGGCTCGCGCGAAGACCCTCCGTGCCACCTTCGTTTGCCGCAGCATTATCCTCGCTCTTTGAACTGAAGATTCGTGTCGGTCTGGCGTCGGCGTTGCACATCGTGAACGTTGGAATGCTTCTGTCCAATGTTTGCTCACGCTGCCAATAGGGCAGGCTCTTGCGGCAGGGTGCCGCAAGGCCGCGACGAATGAAACGCCGGCCCAGTTCAACCCGTGCGACGTCGTTCAAAGCTGGGGGGATCGATCTCCATCAAGCGGTCTGCGGCCTCGACCGCAGTTCGTATCCTGCTGCACAGCGCGAGATTTTCGGCCAGCATTTCTTCAGTACGTTGAAGCGCGAGCTCGGTCCGGTGGATGCGCTGCCTGGCATTGGCAACTTCCGATGTCAAAATATCGACCGCTATCCCGTGGCCGTGGGGTTCCATAGTGTCCATGGGTTTCTAATACATGGGGGGCGATATCGTTCCCTGATGTCGGGCGAAACGGCGGGCCGCAGAAAAGCGCGATGGGCCGAATGACCAATGCACTCCCTGTCAAAACAGCGCCAGAAACAGGCGAACGGCTTCGGCCGCTCTACCTGCCACGGGCAGAGGCGATCACGGTCCAGAGGGTCATTGATCTGTTCAGGCACGACTACAGCGCAAGCGACGACACACTCAGGCGGCTGGTGATCAAGCCCCGTCTTCACAATCAGACAATGCCCGGCGCTCCGTCGAGAATAAGCGCTCCCGGTTTGGCTATGGCGCTCGCCGGCGATGATGGCGCACTTGCGCGGTTGAGGCGGGACGATCGCGAGCACCCGCACAACTCGGTATTTCAAGCGGCTCGGCATCCCGCGACCCTGACCTGTTATCAAAAATTATGCTCGCGGCGACTGTCTAAAGTAGACATTAAGTAGATGTCGCGGCTCGACAGGGCCCCATACATGCCCATACGTGCGGAATTCCTCGACGAGGCCGCGCGTGCGATTCTCTTGCCTCGAAACAGGGGCCGGAGATTAACGGGAATGAGGTTTATCGTAGTCACCCCTGGGCCCTAATCGATTGCCTGTCGGATCGAGGCCGAGCAGCTTCAATTCCTCCAGATCGAACACTGAACTACTTGACCCGTTGCCTTCTCGCGAACTCTTTCGAAAACAC
>NZ_JAMYLV010000049.1:0-36208 GCF_040318195.1 Mesorhizobium sp. M1273
CATCACAGCCATCATGCGAAAGCTCATCATCCTCGCAAACGCACTACTCAGGGACAATCGGACCTGGACACCATCTCTCCCTTGACCAACACGGATACTCTAACCGCGGCGGCAATTGAAGGTTCCCTGGCTTGGGATTTCATTGCCGCTGGAGGTCAAGGGCGAAGATCACAGCCGCGCCTTGGTGGTGCGCGGCGTTGCCAGGAGCAGGCTTGTTTCGCTGCCGGTAATTCCGGGAATCAGCCGGATACGTCTCAGCACCGCATCGAACTCGCTCAGCGTCTGGGTTCCGAGTTCTATCACCAGGTCCCACCGGCCATTGGTGGTGTGGATGGTCGAGACCTCGGAGAAGCCGCCCAGCGCCCGGATGACGCGATCGGCGGCATGGCCCTCGATCTCGATCATCATGATGCCACGCACCCGCTGATCGACCGCGTCGGCGCGTAGAATGACGGTGTAGCCGACGATAACGCCGTCTCTTTCAAGTCGCTCGATCCGGGACCTTACCGTTGCCCGGGAGACACCCAGGCTAACGGCAAGGTCGGAAATGCTGCGCCGGGCGTCGTGCCGCAAAGAGGTGATGATCTGCTCATCGAGACGGTCCATGTTTGCTCACAACGGAAGTAGATGCTGCCGCTATGGTAAGGCACTTCGACAAATTTGCCAATTTGACATGTTCATTCTGCCAGCGATGCCGGCTTCAATAAAGCCATCGTAATTGGCGGGGTATGACAAATGCATTGCACGATCGTTGGGGCGCCGATCCAGGCCGGCTCAGGCCGCATGGGCTGCGAGATGGGGCCGAGCGCGCTTCGCACGGCAGGTCTGGCCGGCGCGCTGACCGAGCTTGGCCATACGCTGACCGACCTCGGAACGATTGTCCCTGCCGATATGCGCCCTGTCGTACACGGCAACGCGGCGGTGAAGGCGCTGCCGGAAATCGCCGCCTGGACGGCAGCGATCAGCGAAACTGCCTATGCCGCAAGCGCCGATGCGATGCCGATCTTTCTCGGCGGCGACCACAGCATTTCGGCCGGCACGCTCGCCGGCATAGCCCGCCGCGCGGCGAATGCCGGTCGGCCGCTCTTCGTGCTGTGGCTCGACGCCCACCCCGATTTTCATACGCTCGACACGACGACCAGCGGCAATCTGCATGGCGTGCCGCTGGCCTATGCCAGCGGGCAGCCCGGCTTCGAGGGCTATTTCCCCCGGCTTGCAGCACAGGTGGAGCCGGCTTGCATATGCGCGCTGGGGATCCGCAGCGTGGACCTGGCGGAACGGGATGCATTGCGCAGAGCCGGCGTGACGGTCCACGACATGCGTTCGATCGACGAGCACGGCATAGCGCAACTGCTTCGCGCCTTTCTCGAACGGGTGAGCGCCGCCAATGGCATGCTCCATGTCAGCCTCGACGTCGATTTTCTCGACCCGTCGATCGCCCCGGCGGTGGGCACCACCGTTCCCGGCGGCGCCACCTTCCGCGAGGCGCATCTGGCGATGGAAATGCTGCATGACAGCGGCCTCGTCACCAGTCTCGACCTGGTCGAGCTCAACCCATTTCTTGACGAGCGCGGCCGCACCGCCACGCTTTTGGTTGACCTGACCGCAAGCCTGATGGGCCGGCGGATCATGGACCGCCCGACGAGGGGGTTCTGAGCCATGACCGTCAATTTGAACATCGTCCCGTTCGTCAGCGTCGACCGCATGATGAAGCTGGTGCTTGCCATCGGCATCGAGCGCTTTCTGGTCGAGCTTGCCGCCTATATCGAAGAGGATTTCAGGCGCTGGGAGCTGTTCGACAAGACGCCGCGCGTCGCCTCGCACAGCATTGACGGCGTCATCGAGCTGATGCCGACCAGCGACGGGCAGCTTTACGGCTTCAAATACGTCAACGGGCATCCGAAGAACACGCGTGACGGCCGCCAGACCGTGACCGCTTTCGGCGTGCTTGCCGATGTCGGCAACGGCTATCCGATGCTGCTTTCGGAAATGACCATCCTGACGGCGCTCAGAACCGCCGCAAGCTCGGCCGTCGCGGCGAAATACCTCGCTCCAGAGGCCGCCAGTTGCATGGCGATCATCGGCAATGGCGCGCAATCGGAATTCCAGGCCATTGCCTTCAAGGCGCTGCTTGGCGTCGACAGGCTGCGTCTCTACGATATCGACCCGGCGGCCTCGACCAAATGCATGAAGAACCTTGCCGGCCTGGGCTTCGACATCAAGCTCTGCGCGTCGGCGCAGGAGGCCGTTGAGGGTGCAGAGATCATCACCACGGTTACCGCCGACAAGCGGTCGGCAACAATCCTGACCGACAACATGGTGGGATCCGGCGTGCACATCAATGCAGTAGGCGGCGATTGCCCGGGCAAGACCGAGCTGCATCGCGACATTCTGCTGCGCTCGGATATTTTCGTCGAATACCCGCCGCAGACGCGCATCGAAGGCGAGAGCCAGCAGCTCGATGCGGATCATCCGGTCACCGAATTGTGGCAGGTGATGACAGGAAAGGCAGCAGGCCGGACGGACGCCCGACAGATCACATTGTTTGATTCCGTCGGCTTTGCGATCGAGGATTTTTCCGCGTTGCGTTACGTTCGCGATCAGCTTCAGCGGACCGGCCTTTACGAGGAACTAGACCTTCTGGCCGATCCCGATGAGCCGCGTGACCTGTTTGGCATGCTGCTGCGCGCCGAAAAAGCGACCGGGCTGGCGGCCGCCGGCAGCTGAGCTGCGATCCTGTCGGTCAGTCCTTCTTTTCCTGATACAGGCGCTCGGTGGCGCGCTCGCTTTCCCTGCGCTCCGCCGGGCCGCGACGGCGCTGCGTGAGCAGGGCGTAGGCGATCAGGATTGCCAGCAGCAGTGGACCGCCTGCAACAACGAGCAACCACAAACTATTCCCAGACATCGACCGTCTCCTTTCCCTCACAACCGGGAAGGACCCGAACCGTTCCTCCGTCTTGTTGGGAGTCGTCAGCGGGGCGCGGTGCAATTCAGGATTTTATGCCTCGGTCAGGACGTTGCACGCCTTGTCTGCACTCAGGATGTCCTTATCTAGACTCTTATCCTTCGATCACATGCACTCTCTGCGAAGTGAAGGGAACCACAAGGGCTTTCTGACATTTGGTTGTTCAAGAGACAAACGTGCAGCCACACCGGCTCCGGGGCTAGGAATACCATGCGTGAGAATCAATCCGACGTCTTCGATCTGTTTTCCGAGGTTTACAAGAATGCGGCTCAGGAGGAGATAAGCCTCCAGCAATATCTGCTTGCCTGCCGCGAGGACAAGTCGATGTACGCCTCGGCACCCGAGCGGATGGTCGAGGCGATCGGCGAGCCGACCTTTGTCGATACCAGCAAGGACGAGCGGCTCGGCCGTATTTTTTCGAACCGGACGATCAAGATCTATCCAACCTTCGCCGACTTTTACGGCATGGAGGATACGATCGAGCGTATCGCCGGTTATTTCCGCTATGCCTCGCAAGGGCTCGAGGAACGCAAGCAGATCCTCTATCTGCTTGGCCCGGTCGGCGGCGGCAAGTCCTCGCTTGCGGAGCAGCTGAAAAGGCTGATGGAGCAGCGTCCGATCTATACGCTGAAGGTCGGCGGCCAGGTCAGCCCGGTCTTCGAATCGCCGCTCGGGCTGTTCGACCCCGACCGCATGGGCGACCTTTTGGAGGACAAATACGGCATCGCCCGACGGCGGCTGAACGGCCTGATCTCGCCCTGGGCGGCCAAGCGCCTCGACGAATTGTCCGGCGACATCTCCAAATTCAGCGTCGTCAAGCTGATGCCGTCCAGGCTGCGCCAGATCGGCATTGCCAAGACCGAGCCGGGCGACGAGAACAACCAGGACGTTTCGGCCCTGGTCGGCAAGGTCGACATCAGGCAGCTGGAAAACTTCAGCCAGTCCGATCCGGACGCCTACTCCTATAGCGGCGGGCTGAACCGGACGACGCAAGGGCTGCTCGAATTCGTCGAGATGTTCAAGGCGCCGATCAAGGTGCTGCATCCGCTGCTGACCGCCACCCAGGAAGGCAGCTACAACGGCACCGAGAATTTCGGCGCTTTCCCCTATCAGGGCATCATCGTTGCCCATTCCAACGAATCGGAATGGCTGCAGTTCAAGAACAACAAGAACAACGAGGCGTTCCTCGACCGCATCCTGGTGGTCAAGGTGCCGTATTGCCTGCGCGTCACCGAAGAGCGGCAGATCTACGAGAAGCTGTTGCGCGAAAGCGAATTGGCTAACAGCCCCTGCGCTCCGGAAGTGCTCGATATCCTCAGCCGGTTCACCGTCTCGACCCGCCTGGCCGAACACGACAATTCGCCGCTCTATACCAAGATGCGCGTCTATGACGGCGAGAACCTCAAGGAAACCGATCCCAAGGCGAAGTCGGTCCAGGAATACCGAAACGCCGCCGGCGTCGACGAAGGCATGACCGGCGTCAGCACCCGCTTCGCCTTCAAGATCCTGTCGCAGACCTTCAATTACGACACCGAAGAGGTGGCGGCCGATCCGGTGCATCTGATGTACATCCTTGAAGAGGCGATCAAGCGCGAGCAGTTCCCGAAGGAGACCGAGGCGGACTATCTCGATTTCATAAAGTCGGAGCTGGCCACCCGTTATGCCGAGTTCATCGGCCACGAGATCCAGAAGGCCTATCTGGAATCCTACAGCGAATACGGCCAGAACCTGTTCGACCGCTATATCGCCTACGCCGATGCCTGGATCGAGGATCAGGACTACAAGGATACCGATACCGGCCAGATCCTCAATCGCGAGGTCTTGGACAACGAATTGTCGCAGGTCGAAAAGCCGGCCGGCATCGCCAATCCCAAGGACTTCCGCAACGAAGTGGTGAAGTTCACGCTGCGCGCGCGGGCCAGAAACCATGGCCGCAACCCGTCATGGACAAGCTATGAGAAGCTGCGCGAAGTCATCGAGAAGCGGATGTTCGGGCAGGTCGAGGACCTGCTGCCAGTGATCAGCTTCGGCTCCAAGCAGGACAGCGTGACGGAGAAGCGGCATACCGAATTCGTGCAGCGGATGATCCAGCGCGGCTACACCGAGCGCCAGGTCCGCCGGCTGGTGGACTGGTACATGCGGGTGAACAAGGCGGGTTGAAGCCAGCCCGGGGTAACATATGCCGATCTTCATTGATCGCCGACTGAACCCGAAGGACAAAAGCCTCGGCAATCGGCAGCGTTTCCTGCGGCGGGCGCGCGAAGAGTTGAAGCGCACCATCCGCGATCAGATCCGCGCCGGCAAGATCGCCGACGTGGACGCCGAGCATGCCGTTTCGATGCCAGCGCGGGGTACCGGCGAGCCGAGCTTCAACGATGCCAGGAACAGCGGCAGCCGCCAGCACGTCCTGCCCGGCAACAAGCATTTCACCCCAGGCGACCGGCTGCCCAAGCCCGGCCAGGGCGGCGGCATGGGATCAGCCCCGGGAAGAACCGAATCGGAGGACGATTTCCGTTTCGTGCTGTCGCGCGAAGAGGTTCTCGACCTCTTTTTCGAAGACCTCGAACTGCCTGATATGGTCAAGCTCAACCTCAAGGAGATCCTCGCTTTCAAGCCGCGCCGGGCCGGCTTCGCCGCGACCGGCTCGCCGACCAACATCAATGTCGGGCGCACGATGCGCAACAGCCATGGCCGCCGCATAGCACTCCGGCGCCCCAAGCAGGAGGAACTCGACGCAATCGCGCAGGAGATCACGTCGCTGGAGGCGAAGCCGCAGAACGCCGAGATGCGCCAGCGCATCGTGGCGCTGCAGGAAGAGCTTGAGCGACTGGAGCGCCGCCGCAAGCGAATCGCCTATGTCGACCCGGTCGACATCCGCTTCAACCGCTTCGACGCCCAGCCGGTGCCGAATGCCAATGCGGTGATGTTCTGCCTGATGGACGTGTCCGGCTCGATGGGCGAACGCGAGAAGGATCTGGCCAAGCGCTTCTTCGTGCTGCTGCACCTGTTCCTGAAACGGCGCTACGACCGGACCGAGGTGGTCTTCATCCGCCACACGCACGAGGCGCAGGAGGTGGACGAGGAGACCTTTTTCTACAACACCCAGAGCGGCGGCACGGTGGTTTCCACGGCGCTCGAGGAGATGCACCGCATCGTCGAGCAGCGCTATCCCAGCCGCGAATGGAACATCTATGTCGCCCAGGCCTCGGACGGCGACAATTTCGTCACCGATTCGGAGCGCTGCATCACCCTTCTCGACGAACAGATCATGCGGCTTTGCCAGTATTTTGCCTACGTCGAGATCCTCGACGAGCGCGAGAGCCACATCTTCGGCGCCACCGACAACGGCACGTCGCTGTGGCGTGCCTACAGTGCGGTCAAGCTGAGGTGGTCGAACTTCCAGATGAGCCGCATCGCCACGGCGGCCGACATCTACCCGGTTTTCCGCCAGCTCTTCGCCAGACAGCCGGGTTATCAAAAGAGCGGTGAAAGAGGGGGCTGATGGCGAGCAAATCCGGGTTGTTGTTTTCCGGTTCCGACTGGGATTTCAGGACGCTGTCGCGCGCCTACGAGACCATCGAGGCGATCGCCACCGAAGAGCTCCACCTCGACGTCTATCCGGTACAGATGGAGATAATCTCGTCCGAACAGATGCTCGACGCCTATTCCTCGGTCGGCATGCCGCTGATGTACCGGCACTGGTCCTTCGGCAAGCACTACCTCTACCAGGAATTGCTGTATCGCAAAGGCGGACGGGGGCTTGCCTATGAACTCGTCATCAATTCCAATCCCTGCATCGTCTATCTTATGGAAGAAAACACCATGGCCCTGCAGGCCCTGGTGACGGCCCACGCGGCACTCGGCCATAACCATTTCTTCAAGAACAATTATCTGTTCCAGCAGTGGACGGACGCCAGCGCCATCCTCAGCTATCTCGACTTCGCCAAGGGCTACATTGCCCGCTGCGAGGAGCGGCATGGCGTCGATGCGGTGGAAGAGATCCTCGATGCCGCACATGCGCTGATGGAGCAGGGCGTGTTCAGATATCACCGGCCGCCGAAGCTGTCGTCGGAAAAGCAGCGCGAGGGCGTTCGCGAGCGCCTGGAATACGAGGAGCGTTCCTACAACGACCTATGGCGCACGCTGCCGCCTTCGAAGGACGGCGCCAAGCCCCGCGAGACGGACATCATGGCGGAGCGCAAGAAATCGCTCAAGCTGCCCGAGGAAAACCTGCTTTATTTCCTGGAGAAGAACAGCCTGATCCTGGAACCGTGGCAGCGTGAGGTCATCCGGATTGTCCGCGTCATCGCGCAGTATTTCTATCCGCAGCGCCAAACGCAGGTGATGAACGAGGGCTGCGCCACCTTCGTGCATTACACGCTGATGAACCTTTTGTTCGACCGCGGCCTGATCGGCGAAGGTGCCATGCTGGAGATCCTGCGCAACCATTCGAACGTGATCTTCCAGCCGGGCTTCGACGATCCGCGCTTTTCCGGTATCAACCCTTACGCGCTGGGCCTCGACATGATGCAGGACATCCAGCGCATCTCGACCGCGCCGACCGCCGAGGACCGCGACTGGTTTCCCGATATCGCCGGCAATGGCGACTGGCGCCAGACCCTGCTGGACGCCTGGGCCAACCATCGCGACGAGTCCTTCATCCGCCAGTATCTGAGCCCTACCCTGATCCGGAAATGGCGGTTCTTTGTGCTTGCCGATGCGGCCAACGATCCGCACTACGAAGTCGCCTCGATACACAATGAGCGCGGCTACGAGAGCATCCGCGCCGCACTCGCCCACAGCTACGATATCGGCGCCAGCCGGCCGGACATCCAGGTGGTGGACGTGGACCTGCTCGGCGACCGGCATCTGCGCCTGCAGCATAAGGTCAAGGACGGCATAGTGCTGGAAGGCGGCAGCCGCGACGCCACACTGCGGCATATCCGCAAGCTCTGGGGCTACGAGGTCAGCATGGTCGCGGTCGACGCGCAGACCGGCGCCACAGTCCACGAACGGTCGACCAGCCAGATCGGGGAATGACCGAACCGGACTTGCCGGCGAAGTCGGGTGTCGTTGCCTTTACCGGATCACCAACCACCCTATCTACGCGCGCACCACGAGGGCATGGTCGGGAGCAGGAACATGCGCGCATTGACGATCGCCACGCTTCTGCTGGTCGCCGTCTCGATGGCGCTCTCGCTCGCGCACGCTCTGGAATTGCCCGGCAAGTTGCGCCTCAAGGAGGCCACCTACAGATCAGTGCAGGCGATCTACTATCCCGGCTTCACGATCGGCGGGTTCGCCGAGATCGGCGGCATCATTGCACTCGCCGTCCTGCTTTACCTGACGCCCTATCCAAGCGCACGATTCTGGTGGACCTTGGCGGCGTTTGTCTCGTTGCTGGCGGAGCACGCGACCTATTGGTTGGTCACGCACCCCGTCAATAATTTCTGGGTGCAAGACACTGCCCTGCCGAAATCCGCCGCGACGTTCTTTTCAATGTTATCTCGAAAGCAGACCGGCGACTGGAGAGATTTGCGCAACGTCTGGGAGGCTTCGCATGTCGCCAGGGCAGGCCTGGCGATACTGAGCCTCGTCTCAATTGCTGTCGCCGCGACATTTTTTGCCGAGTAGCCCCAGGGATCAAGACGGCGCCCTCGTCCGCCAATTTTGCGGCCACGAACGCTGCATCCGTCAGATCAGGGAACGGAGCCGGCGCCGTATTGTCTTAACGTCAAGCGATCCGGCCGTTCAGCGGTCGGCGCGATGCTTGTTGTGGGCGCTTTCCTGGTGCTCGCCGCGGATGATGTTGCGATCGTCGGGATCGGCAATATCCTTCGGGTCCGATCTGAGCTCGGCACCGCGCCGGAACGCCTCGCGCTCTTGCCTGGTCTTTTTCAAATCCGCTTCCGCGTCGAAATCCTTGCCGGCGTTTTTGGTGTTCTCGCGCTCTTCGATGATGCGCAATTGCTGCTCATGAGTCTTTTTTCCGGCCATCGGTGACCTCCTTCTTTTGATTTTCCGCTTTCCCAGGGTCCAAATTCACTACAGCCCGAAAGGATAGGTCTCGGGAAGGCCTGTCCCCGCATGTTCCGGCCCAAGCGGCGTCACGGCACTGGTTTCATCGAACCAGACGAAAGCATCGAACTGGCGGGCGAGCGAGGCGTCCGCATAATGGCTGTGGAGCTCGGTTTCGGGCCGGTAGATGACGCCGATAAAGCGTTCCAGCCGGCGCTCCAGAAGCCGTTCGCGCAGCGTGTCGTCGCGCTCGAAGTCGAGCAGGAAAGGCGAGACGCCGCTGTCGTGGCAAAGCCGCTCATAGCTGTCGTTGTGGGAGGGCCGAACCGGTTTCACTTCCATGTCGCCGTCCCAGTCGGTGGCGGCGGCCACCGTCCCGGAATGCGTACTGAGCCCGATCAAGGCAACCTCGTCGCCAAAACGCTGGCGGCAGAGCTGGCCGATATTCAGTTCGTCCCTGACGATCCCCATTTCGGTATAGCGGGCATCGCCGATATGGGAATTATGTGCCCACACCACCGCCTTGGCATTCGGGCCGCGGGCCTGCAGCAGGTGCTCCAGCGTTTCGAACATGTGGGTGTCGCGCAGGTTCCAGGATTGCGCGCCGCCATAATACATGGTGCGGTAATAGCGCTCGGCGGAGGCGACCAGGCGGGCGTTCTGGGTGGCGTCGAGGAAATCGATACCGTCCTGCTGCGCATAGTCGAGCTCTCTGGAAAGCAATTCCCGGCATTGCTCGAGCACGGCCTTCTCGCATTTCTGGTAACCGGAGGTGAGTGCGACACGGCCATAGGTGGCCGGGTCGTTCTGCCACGGCGTCAGGCAGCCATAGCGTTCGCGCGCGATCCTCGCCGCCTGCGGATCGACCCGGTCGAGATATTGCAGGACCGCCGCAATCGATCCGCCCATATTGTAGATGTCCAGGCCATAGAATCCGGCCCGCCGGGAGGATTTGCTGATCCGCTCATTACGCACTCGCATCCAGTCGACGAACGCCGCGACGTCGGTGTTGCGCCACATCCAGGTGGGAAAGCGCTGGAAGGGCGGCGCGGCGCCTGGCCGCGGCGGCCGATGGCGGACGTAACGGTCGATCGCCGCGGCATCGGGCCAGTCGGCCTCGACCGCGACGATGGTGAAGCCATGCTTCTCGATCAGCCTGCGAGTGATCGCGGCGCGCGCGCGGTAGAACTCCGACGTGCCGTGGCTGGCTTCGCCGAGCAAGACGACGCGGCGGTCGGCAAACCGGTCGAACAGCGCACCGAAGGCCGGATCGTCGAAATCCGGAAGCGGCTCGGCGGCGGCCGCGATCATCTGCGGCAGGCTGCTCCTGCGCTGATGCCGGTGCGGAAGCTCGGCCGCTATCTGGCTGTCGCTGCCTGGCTCGCCCCAGCCTTGCTCGCCGATCAGCGGAACAAACCGCACGCCGCCGAAATCCTCCTCGGTGTAAGTTGCTGCGCCGGTCCGGGTGACCTTGAGCAGACGCTGCGAGTCGAATTCGTCGCCGACCGGGATGACAAGCCGGCCGGCGACGTCGAGCTGTTCCTGCAGAGCGAGAGGTGCGCCGGGTCCGGCGGCCGCAACCAGGATCGCATCGAAGGGTGCCGCCTCGGGCCAGCCCTTGGTGCCGTCGCCGGTGCGGACTTCGATATTGTCGTAGCCAAGCTTCTTGAACCGCTGCCTTGCCGTTTCAGCCAACGCGGCGTGGCGCTCGATCGTGTAGACGCGTTCGACGATCCGGCTCATCACGGCAGCCGCATAGCCTGATCCGGTGCCGACCTCGAGGACGTGGTCACCGGCTCCGATCTCCGCCATTTCGATCATGAGTGCAACGATATAGGGCTGCGATATCGTCTGACCTTCGGCGATCGGCAGCGGCCCGTCCTCATAGGCGAATTCTTCGAAACCAGGCTCGACGAAAGCCTCGCGCGGGACCTCGCGCATCGCTAGAAGGACATTGCGGTCGCGAATGCCACGGCGGCTCAGGTGGATATCGACCATTTGGTTGCGGGCATGGGAGAGATCGAGCATCTTTCTGCTCCTCCTAGGGCTTCCGCTGCAATCGCCCAACCTGCTCAACGGCACTTCGGCCGGCTCATATCTCAGGGCCTCGGCGGTCCCCTTGGATTCAAGCAATGCGGTGCATCTTCCTAACCGTTGGCAAGCCCCGAGGTTCCCCAAAAGACCGACCCGCTTTTGTCTGGCGAGGCGCGTTGCAGGATCGACAAGCGGGCGCCGGCCGCGCCGCCCAAACTTATTTCGAGGCAAATCCTTTCTCCGACGCGACGCCACTCCAGATAACGACGGACGAGGGTATTCCGGAGGCATTTCCATGAACGACGAGGCCCGCACCGCTGCGCACACGACCGGCCTTGACCAGATCGATCTGATGGACCGCTACTGGCGCGCCGCGAACTACATCTCGGTTGGCCAGATCTATCTGCTCGACAATCCGCTCTTGCGCGAGCCCTTGCGGCCCGAGCACATCAAGCCGCGGCTGCTCGGCCATTGGGGCACGACGCCCGGCCTCAATTTCATCTATGTGCATCTGAACCGGATCATCCGTGAACGTGGTCTCGATGTCCTGTTCATCTGCGGTCCGGGTCACGGCGGCCCGGCAATGGTCGCGAACACCTGGCTCGAGGGCACCTACAGCGAAATCTATCCCGAGGTCGGCGGGGACGAAGACGGCCTGCGAAAGCTGTTCCGGCAGTTCTCGTTTCCCGGCGGAGTGCCGAGCCACGCCGCTCCGGAGACGCCCGGCTCGATCCACGAAGGCGGAGAACTCGGCTATGCGCTGGTCCATGCCTTCGGCGCCGCCTTCGACAATCCGAACCTTGTCGTTGCCTGCGTCGTCGGCGACGGCGAAGCCGAGACCGGCCCGCTCGCCGCGGCCTGGCATTCCAACAAGTTCCTGAACCCGGCATCCGATGGTGCCGTCCTGCCGATCCTGCATCTCAACGGCTACAAGATCGCCAACCCGACGATCCTCGGCCGCATGGAAGACGAGGCGTTGCGCAGCCTGTTCCTCGGCTATGGCTACGAAACCTTTTTTGTCGAAGGTCATGAACCTGCCGCGATGCATCGCGAGATGGCCCGCACGCTCGATACGGTGCTCGACCGGGTCCACTCCATCCAGGAGCCGGCACGAGCCGCGGGCTGGAAGGGAGACCGGCCGCTGTGGCCGATGATCGTGCTGCGCAGCCCAAAGGGCTGGACCGGGCCGAAAGAGGTCGACGGCAGACGAGTCGAGGATTTCTGGCGTTCGCACCAAGTGCCGGTGTCGAATGCACGCGGCGATGCGGCGCACCGCCAGATCCTGGAAGACTGGATGCGCAGTTACGAGCCGGAAAAACTGTTCGACAAAGGCGGCCATCTCCTGGCGGAGCTCGCGGCGCTAGCGCCGACAGGACCAAGACGAATGGGCGCAATCCCCTACGCCAATGGCGGCCTGCTGAAACAAGACCTGGTGCTGCCCGAGTGGAGAGGCCTGGCGCTCGACGTACAGCGTCCCGGCGGCGCTGTCGGAGAGGCGACGCGGACCGTGGGAAGCTATCTTCGCGACGTGATCCGCTTGAACGCCGATGCCAGGAATTTCCGGCTGATGGGACCGGACGAGACGTCCTCCAACCGCCTCGACGACGTGTTCGAGGTTACGGACCGGGTCTGGATGGAGCGGATCGAGCCCTACGACGTCCATCTTTCCCGTGACGGTCGCGTCATGGAAGTGCTCAGCGAGCATCTTTGCCAAGGCTGGCTGGAGGGCTATCTGCTGACCGGCCGCCATGGCCTGTTCTCGTGCTATGAGGCGTTCGTCCACATCGTCGATTCCATGGTCAACCAACATGCCAAATGGCTGAAGACCTCCGGCGAGCTTGCCTGGCGCAAGCCGATCGCCTCACTCAACTACCTGCTGACCTCGCATGTCTGGCGGCAGGATCATAACGGCTTCAGCCATCAGGACCCGGGCTTTGCCGATTTCGTCGCCAACAAGAAGGCCGACACGGTCAGGCTCTATTTCCCGCCCGACGCCAACACGCTGCTGTGGATCACCGACCATTGCCTGAAAACCTACAACCGCATCAACGTCATCGTCGCCGGCAAGCAGCCGGCGCCGCAATGGCTGTCGGCCGAGGACGCGGAAGCGCACTGCCAGGCCGGCGCCGGCATCTGGGAATGGGCCGGGACGGTTGCCAAGGGCGAAGAACCGGATGTGGTCCTGGCTTGCGCTGGCGACGTGCCGACACTGGAGGCGCTTGCCGCAGCCGACATCCTGCGCTCGGGCATTCCGGACCTGAAGATCCGCGTCGTCAATGTCGTCGACCTGATGATCTTGCAGTCGAATTCCGAGCATCCGCATGGCTTTGCCGACGACAGATTCGACGCACTGTTCACCAGGGCCAAGCCGGTCATCTTCGCCTATCACGGCTACCCCTATCTCATTCACCGTCTGACCTACCGGCGCGCCAATCACGACAACATGCATGTGCACGGCTTTCGCGAGGAAGGCACGACGACGACGCCGTTCGACATGGTCGTGCTCAACCAGCTCGACCGCTATCATCTGGCGCTCGCTGCGATCGCGCGCGTGCCGGGGCTGGCCGAGCGGGCGAAGGAGCTTGCCGCGGCGCTGCATGGGAAATTGGCTGAGCATACGGCCTATGTCCGCGAACATGGCGAGGACATGCCCGAGATCCAGAAATGGTCCTGGCCGCAGGACGGCGCGACGAGGGCCGGCGATTGATGCGACGATCGATCCTTGCGTTGAATGCCGGCTCGTCCAGCATCAAGTTCGGACTTTACGACCTTGCAGCGTCCGCCGAGCCGGATCTTGCCTCGCGCGGTTCGCTGGATCTGGGCGATGCGCCAAGGCTGACCGCGAAAGCCGCCGATGGGGAGCTGCAGTGCGATCGGCCACTTACCGCGGACGCATCACGCGACATGGGCCTCGGCCAGATGCTGCAGTGGATCGAGAACGAACTTGGCGGAAGGAAGTTGATCGCCGCCGGCCATCGCATCGTCCATGGCGGACGCGAGTTCGTCGAACCTGTCCGCCTGACGCCGACAGTTATCGAGGCTCTCGACAGGCTGACCCCGCTTGCGCCATTGCACCAGCCACGCAGCCTCGCACCAATCCGGGCGCTTGCCGCGCTGCGGCCCGACCTGCCGCAGGTCGGATGCTTCGACACGGCCTTCCATCGGACCATCGAGCCTCTGGTCAGCCGTTTTGCGCTGCCGCGCCGCTACGAGGCGGACGGCATCCACCGCTACGGCTTTCACGGGCTTTCCTACGAATATGTTGCCGGCCGGCTCAAGCAGATATCGCCCGATCTGGCGGCGAAAAGAACCATCGTCGCCCATCTCGGCAACGGGGCGAGCCTGTGCGCCATGCGCGACGGGCGAAGCGTCGATACGACGATGGGCTTTTCGGCGCTTGATGGCCTGGTCATGGGCACACGCTGCGGCGCCATCGATCCGGGCGTGCTTTTGTACCTGCTGCTGGAAAGAGGCGTTTCCGGAGAGGCGCTGCAAGACATGCTCTACGAGGAATCCGGCCTGCTCGGCGTGTCCGGCATTTCCGGCGACATGCGCACGCTGGAGGCCAGCGACGACCGCCGGGCCCGCGAAGCGGTGGAGCTTTTCGCCTTCCGCGCCGCCAGGGAAGTTGCCGCCCTCGCCAACACGCTGGGCGGGCTGGAATGCCTGGTGTTCACCGGCGGCATCGGCGAGCACTCGGCCACGGCCCGTAAAGCGATTTGCGACAGGCTTGACTGGCTCGGCGTGGCGATCGACGAGGCCGCCAACAGCTCTCATGCCGCGCTGATGAGCCAGGCGGAGAGCAAAGTGGAAGTCCGCGTCGTGGCGACCGACGAGGAAGGTGTGATCGCCCGCCACACGCGCAAGGTGATGGAGGGGCCCGGCTGAGGCGGATGGCCTCGGCTCAGCTCGAATGGCTCTGCTCGACCAGATGGTATTTGTACCGGTCGCGAATATGCGCGTTGAAGAACCGGCCCTTCGACGAGGCTTTGCGGAATGCCGCGTGGACCTGCGGCGGCACGTCCTCGTAATCATAGCGGTTTCCGCTCGGGACGAACCATACGGAGAGTACCCTCGTCGCCGGCTGGTAATCGATGCTTCTGATCGCAGTTGAAGGCATTCTCAACAGGTCCAATCCACGCCGTCGTGTGAATAACCCTGCACGGAGAGCGAGGTTCCTTCCTGCCGAAGTAGCCTTGCCGCTACGGGCCGGCTTCACCAAATACGGTTGATGCCACCGCTCAAGACATCGGCTGCAGCCCGCCAGGGCGATCTCTTTGCCGCCGCCGACGACCTGCCGGAAGGATTCCGCTACCAGCCCGAACTGATCACGCCGGACGAGGAGGCAGCGTTGGCGAGCCAGCTCGCAACCCTGCCTTTTCAGCCCTTCGACTTCTATGGCCATCTGGCAAACCGGCGGGTGGTCGGTTTTGGGCAGCGTTATGATTACGACCGGGGCGAAGTCGTCGAGGCACCGCCGATACCCGGCTTTCTGCTGCCGCTCAGGGAAAAGGTTGCAGCCTTTGCCCGCTTGCCCGCCGAAACCTTCGTGCAGGTGCTGATCAACGAGTACCGGCCGGGCGCCGGTATCGGCTGGCACCGCGACAAGCCTCATTTCAAGGCGGTCGCCGGCGTTTCGCTGCTGGCCGCCTGCAGCTTCCGCCTGCGCCGGAAAAACGGCACGCGATGGGACCGCAAGACGGTCACCGTCGATCCAAGATCGGCCTATCTGATGACGGGTGCTGCGCGCAACGAATGGGAGCACAGCATTCCGCCGGTTGCCGAGCACCGCTATTCGATCACGTTGCGCACGCTGCGGCCGCAACGCGCTTAAAGCAGAGCGGGAGCAAGCCCGAGCACTGCCCTTAAGAACTGGGCTGAAACAAATTCATCCGTCGCCATGCCGACCGGCAAACTCCGCCAGCATGGCGCGCTGGCCTTTCAGGATCTTGAGGTTGGCTTCAGGCAGGGAGAACCAGCCCGCTCTGTCGACTTCGGCAAATTCCTTCATCGAGCCGGACCTTGGCGGCCATTCCATGACGAAGGTGTTGCTGTTGATGGCGTCGCTGTCGAAATCCGCCTCGACGCACCATGCGATGACGAGCTTGCCGCCCGGCTGCCTGTAGCTGCCAAGGTGTTCGAAAACGCCATCGATGGCGACGCCTAGCTCCTCTTCGGCCTCGCGTTTTGCTGCCGCCAGGTCGTCCTCGTTCTCGTCGACCAAGCCCTTCGGGATCGACCATGCGCCGTCGTCCTTCTTCGCCCAGAATGGTCCGCCCGGATGCACCAGCAAGACCTGGAGATGTCCTTCCCTTCGGCGAAAGATGAGCAATCCTGCGCTGCGTTGGGCCATCCCGCTATTCCCCTGACGAAACTGAAACGAACGTCCGGGCCGGCATATGGAACAGCCTGCCATGGCGGAACGATTTCGGCTCGCAGCCGTTCCGTCCGTTCGACAAATGAGTGATCGACATGGCGACGCCGCGAGCTGCCTGGAAGGGCTTTATGAAAGTCGGATCGGTTTCCTGTGGCGTCAAGATCATCGGCGCCGTCAGCGAGGCCGAGAAAGTGCATTTCAGGATCCTGAACCGCAAGGACGGTCTCCCGGTCAAGAGCGCTTATATCGACGAGGAGACCGGCGACACGGTCGAGGCGGCGGAGCAGGTAAAAGGCTATGAGGTCGAAAAGGGCGAGTTCATCCATATAGAGCCGGACGAAATCAAGAAACTGAAGATGGTATCGCAGCATACGCTCGAGATCGGCGAGTTCGTGCCCGCCGCCGAAATCGACGCACGCTACCTCGAAAAACCCTATTATCTGGTTCCGGCCGACGCGCCCTCCACGGAGGCTTTCGCGGTGATCCGGGACGCCATGGCCAGGAAGAAAGTGGCAGCCCGCTCCTGCGTCGTGCTGTACCAGCGTGGCCGAGAGGTGCTGATCCAGCCGCTTGGCAAGGGCATGGTAATGACGGAACTACGCAACCACAATGAAGTGGTCGCGGCGGACGGGGTGTTCGAAGGGCTGAAGGCTCGCAAGGTCGATCCCGAGATGCTGGAAATCGCGCAACTGCTGATCGACAAGAAGCCGGCCAAATTCGACCCGTCGAAGTTCGAAGATACTTATGAAAAGGCGCTGGTTGCAATGATCGAGGCCAAGCGCAAGGGCAAGAAACCGCCCAAGCCGGCACCTGAGCCCAAGACGAACGTCATCAATCTCGCCGATGTTCTGCGCAAAAGCCTGGCGCAGGAAGGGGGCAAGGCTCCCAGCAAAAAGCCGAGAGCGGCCCCGAAACGCAAATCAGCCTGAATGTCCGAAAGCGGATCGAACGGAACCGAAAACGCTCGCGCGCATTTAGATGACGTAGCAATCCGTCGGCAAGCCAAGCGGAGCGGGGGACTGGTGGACGTCGTTGAACTAAGGACTGGCGGAATCCCGCAAGTTTCCTCCGCCGATCTGATGCAGGCGTTGCCTGTGGCCGTCTACACTACCGACAAACAAGGCTACATCACCTTCTTCAACGAAGCCGCTGCCGATCTCTGGGGACATCGTCCGATGCTTGGCCAGGACCGCTGGTGCGGTTCATGGAAGCTTCGCCACCTTGATGGGCGACCGATGGCGCATGACGAATGTCCGATGGCCGTTGCCTTGCTGGAGGAGCGGGACGTTCGTGGGGGCCGGGCGATCGCCGAGCGGCCGGACGGCCAACTCATCCCGTTCAGTGCGCATCCGGTCCTGCTTCGCAATGAAGCCGGCGAGGTTGTCGGCGCCATCAACACCCTGCTCGACCTGCGCGTGCAGACGCTGGCCGACGACGCCGGCATAAGGCTCGCCGCCATCGTCGAATCCTCGATGGACGCCATCGTGTCCAAAGACCTGAACGGCATTATCACCAGCTGGAACGACGCGGCACAACGCCTGTTCGGCTATACGCCCGCCGAGGCGATCGGGCGCCCGGTGACGATCCTCATCCCGCCCGACCACCTGGATGAGGAAGCCATGATCATCAGCCGCATTCGCGCCGGCGAACGGATTCCTTCATACGAGACTATTCGGCAGCGCAAGGACGGCACCTTGGTTCCGGTTTCGCTCACCATCTCGCCGATACGCGACGGCATCGGGCGTATCATCGGCGCCTCCAAGATCGCGCGCGACATCAGCCCCCACAAGGAAAGCGAACGGCGCATCCGCACACTCATGCGCGAAGTCAACCATCGCGTTAAAAACCAGTATTCGGTGATCGTCTCGATGATCCGCGAGACCAGCAAGCTGGCGGGTACGCCAGAGGCCTTCCTTTCACGGGTCCGGGAACGCATCATGGCGCTTTCGGAATCGCACGACCTCCTGGTCGATGCGGAATGGCGTGGCGCGACCATCGGCGAATTGATCCATGCCCAGACCAAGGCCTTCGCGACACAGGCCCGGCTGTCGATGAGCGGGCCGATGATCATGCTGCAGCCGAACGCCGTGCAATATCTCGGCATTGCCTTTCACGAGCTGGCCACCAATTCGGTAAAGCACGGAGCGCTGTCGCACCATGACGGACGGGTCGAAGTCGAATGGACCGTGACGCCAGCCGCCGATGGCAGCGACGGCTTCCGCCTTGTCTGGCGGGAACTGGACGGGCCATTGGTGGATGAAAACACGCGACGCGGTTTCGGAACGGTTGTGCTCAAACGCGTCACGCCGCAGGCGCTCAGCGGCACCGGCCGCCTGGAATTCGCCAGGCACGGCATCACCTGGACGCTGGAAGCGCCGCTGCGCTTCGTTCAGATGTCGATGGCTGGCATCGCGGCTGATTGAAGGCCGCTACACCGGCCGCGGCTTGGCGGCCGTGTGGCAACGCAATCCCTTTGGTAGCAATCAGGAGGAGCAGCGATGAGTTGGCTGGGCACCTGGCGGAATCAGTACGGGTCGGTGGTCGAACTGACCACCGAAGAGGGCGGACGGATCAGCGGAACCTTCAGGACGGCGCTAGAGGACAGCGCCTTCTTCGGCATGACCGTGCCGCTGTTCGGAGCCTGCCATGGAGACGTCATCGGATTCACCTGCGCGGCCGAAGGGCGGGTCGGAGCCGCGGCGGTGAGCTATACCGGCATCCGCAGGAACGGGAAGCTGGAGATGCTGTGGCACACCGTTGCGGATGCTGCTTTGTCGGCGGAAAAGGAAGGTGCCCCGGCCCGAGCCAGGAAACTCCCCGCCTGGCGCGCCTTTGGAACCAGCCTCGACAGTTTTGAACGCGTCTCCTGACGTGTCGGGCCCGCCGCCGCGGCATTCAGCTCGCAAGTGAGGCAGCAGGGTTCCCGCGGTGCATCGGAACTCGCGCTGACGATGGCGCGTTAGCCAGGACATGCGCTGTTCGTTACGGGGTCGACCCAATGAGCGTGCTTTATCGCGCAGCGAAAATCGCCGAACAGGCTCATGCCGGGCAGACGGACAAGACAGGGCGGCCTTATATCGAACATTGCCGCCGGGTCGTCGATGCCGTCGAAACGCTCGACCAGAAAGCCATCGCCTATCTTCACGACGTCATCGAAAAAGGCGACGGCTGGAACCGCGACCGGCTTGAGGCGGCCGGGTTCGGGCCATCCATCGTATCGGCCGTCGCTGCCATGACGCGGCGGCCGAACGAGGGCGATCCCGCGTTCGTTCGCAGGGCTGCGGCCAACCCGCTGGCATTGCCGGTCAAGCGCGCCGATCTCGCCGACAATCTATGGCAGGCACGGCAGATCGGTGCCTCGACAGCGAAATACGAAGACGGCCTGCGCATTCTCAGGGAAGAGTTCGCGAGTTGACGGACAGCTGGCGGCTGTCGCCGATGTAGGTCTACTCGGTGACGTGCGGCGTGTGCCGCTTGTCTTCCGCGGGATCGGCGTCGATCCGCGCCCTGCCGGGATCGAACGCACCGTGGCGGGCGATCGCCAATGCCGGGGTGTCGGGCGTCTCGTAGGCCCACATGAAGTCTTCTGCCGACGAACCGACCGCATGAACCCGCCAATAGCTTGCCGTGCCCTTCAGCGGGCTGTGGCTCGTCGTGTTCGTCTTCTCCAAGAGGTCGAAATAGATGTCCTCGAAGGGTACGTAGAAAACAGGATCATGGCCGTCTTCATAGAGCAGCTTTGCCCGCTCGCTCGACGCAATAATGGCATCGGAGAACCGGACGGTCACGGTTCCATCGAACGGGACAATCCTGAGCGGGCCTGGGCGGGGGGCGGAATCTGCGGCTAAGGACTGCATTCGACTTCTCCGTTGACTGCGCTGCCTTTCCGAAACGTGTTGTTGCCCGTCAGGGTTCCAGACCGCCGGCGCGCCGAGCCCGGATGGTGGAACGGTTCTGCAAGGTCGTCGTTGTTTCAGACCTCCGCACGCGCCATAATCGCAATGGCCGCCACTCACCGACTCAACAGCAAATGGATAACATGCTGGATCGATCGCCTACCCTTCCAAGGTCGCTTGGCGCTGCGCTGCGAAGGGAAGTGCCGCGGTTTACGGCACCCGGCAATGAAATTTCGTGCACCACGGTCGCATCCTACAACGTGCACAAATGCGTCGGCACCGACGGCAGGTTCGATCCGGAGCGGGTCGCGGCCGTGGTTAAGGAACTCGACGCCGACATCATTGCTTTGCAGGAGGCCGACGAAAGAACCGGAAGCAGGCAGGGTTTGCTGGATCTCGCAGCGCTCGAGCGGGACAGCGACCTCGTCCCCACCCATGTCCCGGAAAACCGCCGCAGCCATGGCTGGCACGGAAATCTGATCCTGGCACGCCGCGGCGTGGTCGAAAGCGTGAACCAGATCCGGCTGCCCGGCCTCGAGCCGCGCGGTGCGGTTATCGCGGACCTGGAACTGAAGGGCGTCTCCCTCCGGATCATAGCCGCACATTTCGGCTTGCTGCGGCGGTCGCGCTCGCAGCAGGCCAACGCGCTGGTCGAAGCCACGCACCCGGTTCTGCGGCCAACAATCCTGCTCGGCGACCTCAACGAATGGCGCGTCCGCAACAGGTCTTCGCTGCTGGCCCTGCTGCCGCATTTCGGTCCGATCGATGCGGTTCTGCCGAGCTTTCCGTCGCGCTTTCCGCTGTTTGCGCTCGACCGCATCCTGGCCAGGCCGCCGCACCTGATTTCCAGCATCGAGGTGCACAAGACGCCGCTGGCGCAGCGGGCTTCCGATCATCTGCCGATCAAGGCCCGGCTGAACCTGGACGCGATACGGCAGCCGCGGCTGCAACCAGAATGAACCTGAAGGGTTGTTAGTCAGATTTCAGACGGTTTGCTTCGCTGATGTTTATCGGTGCACTTCATGGATACAGCCATCTCGCGGTTTGCCCGGGACAAGATCGCTGCCGGCAATAGCGGGCTGCTGCTGATCGCCGACAATTATGACGCGTTTGCCGCGCGAATCCTTGCTGCGCGCAGTGCCACAAGCAGCCTCGACCTGATGTACTATCTCTGGCACGACGACCATAGCGGCCGGCTGCTGATGCAGGAGGTCGTCAAGGCGGCGGAGCGCGGTGTCCGCGTCCGCATGCTGCTGGACGATATCAATCCGCGCAACAGCGACGCTGCTTACCTGGCGCTCAACAGCTACAAGAACATCGAGCTGAGGCTGTTCAACCCCAGCGGCATGAGGAACGGCAGCATCTTTCGCACGCTGGAGATGGTCGCCCGGCTGTTTGCGATGACCCGCCGCATGCACAACAAGGCCTGGATCGCCGATGAGGGCTTGGCCATCGTCGGCGGAAGAAATATCGGCGATGCCTATTTCGACGCTGCGGAGACGAATTTTCGCGATCTCGACCTGTTGCTTCTCGGTCCTGCCGTAGGGCAGACGATGCAGATATTCGAGGCGTTCTGGAATTGCGAGGCGGCAAAGCCGATCCAGCTGCTCAACCCGGCTGCGGTGGTCTCGCGCGCCGATTTCCTCGACAATCTCGATGCGACAGCAGACGGCCAGCTTTTGAACAGCCTCAGTGCCTGGCGCACGATCACGGAGTTCGTTGCAGCGCACAGCGACGTCTGCTGGACCAAAGACGTTCGCGTCATTTCCGATCCGCCGGAAAAGGTGCGCGGCAAAAGGCGCAGGAACTGGCTGACCAAAGAGCTGCTTCCCGCTATCGCGGCGACCAGGCAGCGCCTCGAAATTGTCTCGCCCTATTTCATCCCCAGCCGCACCGGGTTGGCCATCCTGTCGAAGCTGGTGGATCGTGGCGCCGAGGTTGCAATCCTGACCAACTCGCTCGCCGCGACGGACGTCGCCGCCGTGCACGGCGCCTATGCCAAATGCCGCCGCAAGCTGCTTAAAAAAGGTATCCAGCTTTTCGAATTGCAGCCCTTCGACCGCCAGGCCAACATCTCCGTTTTCGGTTCAAAGGGAGCCAGCCTCCACACCAAGGCCTTCACGGTCGACGATACGCTCGGGTTTGTCGGCTCCTTCAATTTCGATCCGCGTTCGGTGTCGTTGAATGCGGAAATGGGCGTGCTTTTCCATGATACCAATCTGGTGATGGAGTTGCGCCGGCTGTTCGAGCACGAAAGGTCACCGCAGACGAGCTATCAGCTGGTCCTGGACAAAGGCGCCTTGCGGTGGCTCGGCATGGCGGATGGCGAGATGCGGCAATATTCGCGTGAACCGGAGGCCAGTCTCTATCGGCGCATCGTTGCAGCGCTGGTTGGGTGCCTGCCGATCGAATCGCAATTATAGAAGCGACGGATTTGTCGGAACGGAACTCTTTGTCGGAACGGAACTCGGGGATCACGAGTTGTAACCCGTGTCCGGAGCATGCCGATGAAGACCACGATATACAGTTTTCTTGCTGAGCTCTTGCCGTTCTGGATGGCGCATAAACGCAAAATGCGCGCCGACCGCGCCGCCGAGTGGCCGGCACGACCGGCTGCTGCGGATGACGCTGTTCGGCCGTCAGGCGATCCTAATCGAGCAGCACCGGCGCGGCGGCGCAATACGTCCTAAGGGCAGAATGATCCCGCTCCGACTGTCTGGCTAGCCGCATTTCCGCGACGCCGATAATCCCATTTGGCTGCAGAAGCTCTATCCCCTACTGCGATCACGCTATCGTCAAGTATCGCTATTCGAAATCCGGCGTTGCCAAGCATCCATTTTGCAGCACGTACGTTAATGTGCACTACAGGTTGCCGCTATAGGTGAGCGCCATGAGTGATAGTGCGATAGAATTCTTGCAGGACTGGATCCACGAAAACGTTCATGTGCCGCCGCCTCCGATCAAGCTTGAAAGGGAGGCGGAAATCCTCGCCAGGGAATGCAAGGAAGAGGCTGCCGATGCCGGCGTACCCATCGAAGACATCGAGGAAGAGGTCGGCGACCTCAAGGACCTGCTCGTCGCCAAGCTTGAAGACGCAGCCGAGGACGAGGCCCGGCAACTCAATGGCCACGGCCAAAAGATTTCTACGCTGGCGGCCGGGCAAAAGCGGGCCGTATGAGGCCGGTCCGAGCGCAGGCAAGGCATCACGAGGTGCGCCGCTTCGGCCTATTGTCCGATCATGTCATCGACCTCGCCATGGCACGTCTCGCAGGCGACGCCTTTAGCGATATGGATCGAATGATTGAAATAGACGAAGTCGGGGACACTGTTCACCCGCTGCCACTGCAATGGCTGCCCGGAAGCAAGGCTTGCCCGTATCGGCGCCAGCATGTCCGCGTTGGTGAAAAGCTGCGAATGGCAGGTCATGCACACCTCGGTCGCCGGCAGACCCGCCGATGACGAAGTCTCGACGCCGCTATGGCAATAACGGCAATCGATGCCAAGCTCGCCGACATGGTGCCTGTGGCTGAACGGCACTGGTTGCGCCAACGGCCGGCCAACGCCGGTGACGAAGTCCGAACGCAGGATGGCGGTGCCGCCGAGAGCCGCAAAGATCGCCATGAAACACGCGCCCCACAGAGCGAAACGTGAAATGCCGTTGGCGCTCCTTGAAAAGACCTGCGGCATTCCCTCGCCGATTTCGCATCCAGCAAACCGTATTCACCCCCCAAAACCCCTAACTGCGGCTGCGTGGGTAAGTTCCGGCTGGAGCAGCGGAGATCACAGAATGGTTACCCCGCCCTGGCCCATCAGGTCGGGCTGACCGGAAACCATCGAACCCTCCATACGTTCGGATGAGGTCACGTTCTGTTTCACCCGGATAAGCATCATGACCATCCCCGACTCCCATCCCATTCGCCGCCGGTCCGGCGTTGCCTTCTGGTGGACGATGTTCGTCGGCGCGCTGCTGACGATCCTCGGCCTGCTGATCGGAGGGGGCGGTGCCTAGCTGATCGCGCTGGGCGGATCCTGGTACTATCTGCCCGCCGGGATCGCCCTGCTGGCCGCCGGCAGCCTGCTGCTTGCCGGCAATACCGCCGGTGTATGGCTTTACGTCCTGATCTGGCTGGCGACCCTTGCACCCGGCGGCCACCATTTCATGGAGACCAGGATCGGCGACGACATCATTGCCTACGCACTGCCAAAAAGCTGACGCCGGACGATGACGGCTTCGCGGGACGCTTCCATCCTGATCGTCGGCGCCGGCCCTACCGGGCTGACGGCGGCAGTCGAACTGGCAAGGCGCGGCATTGCACCTCGCATCATCGACCGCAAGGAAGGCCCGACGCCGCTCGCCAAGGCGGTCGGCATCAGTTCGCACAGCCTCGACATCCTTGAACCGTCCAAAGTCGCTGGCCGGTTGCTCGCCGAAGGATTGAAAATTCGCCGAGCCCGTTTCTACTTCGAAGGACGAGCGCTCGGCGAGATCGATTTCTCGATCCTGCCGCACCGCCATAATTTTCTGCTGTCATTGCCGCAGCGCGACACCGAATCGCTGATGACCGACACGCTCAAGGGATTCGGCGTCGACGTCGAATGGCGAAGCACATTTATCGGCATGGCCGAGCACAAAGGCCGGGTCGAGGTGCGGATCGAGGCGCCAGACGGCCGTGACGAGGCAAGTTTCGACCTTGTCTTCGGAGCCGACGGTGCGCAAAGCACGGTGCGTGATGCCATCGGCATCGGCTTCGATGGCTACACGCATCGGCGGCAATGGAGCATTGCCGACGCCGACATCGACGATTGGCCCTATGAGCCGATGGCCGCCCACGCATTTCTTCACAGGAACGGCGACGTCGGTTTTATCATCCCGATCGGCGAGAAGCGCTATCGCGCGGTTTCAAACAGCGAGGATGCGTTGGCGCGCATCCCCGGCAATTACCGGATCACGCGGTTGTTGCGGGCCGACCGCTTCCATATTCCGGTACGACAGGCGCCGCGCTATCAAACCGCATGCGTCTTCCTGGGAGGCGATGCCGCGCATGTGCATTCGCCGTTGGGGGCGCGCGGCATGAATCTCGGCATCGAGGACGCCGCGTCATTCGCCAGGCGTTTCGTCGACGGCACGCTTGCCGGCTACACAAGCGAACGCCACCCGGTGGGGCAACGGTGGATCACGCTCAGCGAGCGCATCCTCTCGGTGGCCCAATCGGACAACGGCATCATGCAAGGCGTCAGAAACGCGGCCTTCAGCGTCGTCGGCCATCTGCCGCTGCTGCAACGGCCGCTGCTGGAGCGTGTCGCCGGGCTCAAGGAATGACGTGGTCGCATAAACCTTTTCGCCGGACATGCGTTGTTGGGTTTCAAGCCAGGGAGATGACCATGCAGATGAAATCGGAAGTCGCCGGCGAGGCCGCCAAGCAACGGCACATCCAGCGCCGGATCGACGAGAAGGACAAGTCCAAATCCAATGGCAGGCAAAAAGGCGCCATGCAGGCCGGTGCCCGCAAATATCCCGAGCCGCCCTTCCCCGAGCAGCACCAGCCGAAGCCGGGGCATGAATGGGCGATCGAGCCGGCGCCGCTTTACGATGCGCCGTACTATATCGGATCGAAAAAGCTCGATGGCAAAGTGGCCGTCATTACCGGCGGCGATTCAGGCATCGGCCGTGCGGTGGCCGTGCTCTATGCGCGTGAAGGCGCCGATGTGGCGATCGTCTATCTCTCGGAGGATAGGGACGCCAGAGATACCAAAAGGGCCGTCGAAGCGGAAGGCCGGCGCTGCATCCTGATCAAGGCGGACGTCAGCGAACGCAACCACTGCCACAACGCGGTGGCTGAGATCGTGCAGGAGTTTGGGCGGATCGACGTGCTGGTCAACAACGCCGCTTTCCAGATCCACTCCAGCGATTTCAGCGAGCTGACCGAGGAGCATTTCGACACGACGCTGAAGACCAACCTCTACGGCTATTTCCACATGGCGCAGGAGGCCGTGCCGCACATGAAACCCGGTTCGGCGATCATCAATACCGGTTCAGTGACCGGCATCGAGGGCTCGAAGCAACTGGTCGATTACTCCATGACCAAGGGCGGCATTCATGCCTTCACCCGCGCGCTCTCGGGCAACCTTGTCGAGAAGGGCATAAGGGTCAACGCCGTGGCGCCAGGCCCGGTTTGGACGCCGCTCAACCCCTCGGACAAGGAAGCCGGCGATGTTTCGAAATTTGGCGCTGACACGCCGATGAAACGGCCGGCCCAGCCGGAGGAGATCGCGCCGGCCTACGTGTTCCTCGCCTCGCCGCACTGCTCGAGCTACATCACCGGCGAGATATTGCCGATCGTGGGCGGCTATTGACGGCATGTATTTCATTGCCCTGGCCACTGACTATGACGGCACGCTGGCGCATGAAGGGATCGTTGCCGAGAAGACGCTTGCGGCGCTTGAACGGTTCAAGAAGAGCGGCCGCAAACTCATTCTCGTCACCGGGCGCGAGCTGCCCGACCTCAAGCGCGTCTTTCCCGAAGTCGCGATTTTCGACAAGGTGGTCGCCGAAAACGGCGCGCTGATCTACACGCCGGCCAGCGAGGAGGAGCGGACGATATCTCCGCCGCCCGCCCCCGAGTTCATCGCCAAACTCAGGAAACGCGGTGTCAAACCGCTTTCGGTCGGACGCTCGATCATCGCAACCTGGGAACCGCATCAGGCTACCGCGCTCGAGGTCATCAAGAAATTGGGGCTGGAGCTGGAAATCATCTTCAACAAGGGCGCGGTGATGATCCTGCCCAGCGGCATCAACAAGGCGACCGGGCTGACAGCTGCGCTTCAGGACCTCAGACTGTCGCCGCACAACGTCGTCGGTGTCGGCGACGCCGAAAACGACCACGCCTTCCTGCGCGCCTGCGGCTTCAGCGTGGCCGTCGACAACGCACTGCCGGCAGTCAAGGATACGGCGGATCTCGTGACACGCGGCGCGCGCGGAAAAGGCGTCGAGGAACTGATCGCCAAGGTGGTGGAGCGCGATCGCGAGCTTGTGCCGAGCCGCGACGGCATTGTGCTTGGCTCGGAGAATGGCAAGGAGGTGTATCTGTCGCCAACCGATACGGTGCTGATCGCCGGCAGCTCCGGCATCGGCAAATCGACCCTGGCGACCGCACTGACGGAGCGCTTCGTCGAGAGAAAGTTCCAGTTCTGCATCTTCGATCCGGAAGGCGACTACGATGGCCTCGAAGGCGCCGTCCGGCTGGGCGACGGCTCGAACGCGCCGACGAAGACGCAACTGCTCGATCTCCTGGGGAAGCCGGACAACAATCTGGTCGTCAATGGCCTGGCGCTGCGCGTTAACGAGCGGCCGGACTTCTTTGCCGACCTGCTGCCGGGCCTTGGCGGTGTTCGCTTCCGCACGGCACGACCACACTGGCTGATCATCGACGAGGCGCATCACCTCTTGCCGAAGCGGCGCGACGACACGCCAATGGTGCTGGCCATGGAATTGCCGGGCACGATCCTGATCACGGTTCATCCGGACGCGATCTCAACCGAGGCATTGCGGCTGGTCACCGCCGTCATCGCACTCGGCCCCAAGGCGAAAAAGGTCATCAAGACGTTCTGTCACGAGACCGGCACCGAACCGCCAAAGGACAAGGACCTGAACTCTCCAAAAGACGAGCGCGTGCTGTTCTGGCGGCCGCAGGCGCGCAAGAAACCTGCCATGGTCGAGCCGATCGAACCGCGGCAGTCGCTCAAGCGCCACAGCCGCAAATATGCCGAGGGCCAGCTGGACGAGAAGGGCAGCTTCTATTTCCGCGGCCCCGACAATGCGATGAACCTCCGCGCCCATAATCTGATGATTTTCGCCCAGATCGCCGAGGGCATCGACGACAGGACCTGGGAACATCATCTGCGCGCCGGCGACTATTCCGAATGGTTTCGCCACCAGATCAGGGACAAGGAACTGGCGCGCGAAACCGCCGAAGCGGAGAAAGACGGCACACTTTCGGCGCAGGAGAGCCGCAACCACATCCTGGACGCAGTGCGCCGCCGCTATACCGCGCCCGCCACCGCGCCAAAGGAATAGCTGCAACGGCGCCCCGCCGTGGAACCTCATCCGCCAAACGAGATTGTGTTCTATCGGGCGCCAGATCCATTCAATGCCGAATAATGCCCCGGAAGGAGACGATGGATGAGCAGCGACCGGGACAAGAATGGTCCTGTCTTTTCGGCGGAGCAGGCGCGGCAGGGCGAGATCATCCTGCGGACGCGGGCGCGCCGGATCATTTTCATCGGCGGCCTGGTGGGTCTCGTCTTGCTGGCATTGCTGGTTTGGTGGATTTGAATTCCTCACGGCTGGAGCAAGATCATGAAATCACAGCTTGTCGCCGAAAGCGCCGGACAGAGAACGTTCGTCGTTGTGCTTGATCCCGGCGAAGAGGCGTTTGCGCAGCTGACGTCATTTGCGGTCGACCGTGGCGTCGGCGGCGCGTCGCTGACCGCGCTCGGCGCTTTCGAAAGTGCAACCGTCGGCTGGTTCGACCCTGGAGAAAGGACCTACCGGAAAATCCCCGTCCGGGAACAGTGTGAAGTGCTGAGCGCGATCGGCGATGTTGCCATCGGCGACGACGGCAGGCCCAGCTTGCACGTCCACGCAGTCCTTGGATTGAGTGACGGCACCACGAGGGGCGGTCATCTGCTGGACGGCATCGTGCGGCCGACGCTCGAGGTCACATTGGTGGAGACGCCTGGCCATCTGCGCCGCAGGCACCGTCCCGAACTCGGCGTCGCCCTGATCGACTTGGAGGCTTGATCCGAGCCGATCACTTCGTTGATTTGACTGCGGCCGTTTCGGCTACGACCTCCCAACCGAAGACGCTGCGGCCGCCGAGCAGATGCGATTGCTCGAACTCCCCGGCGACTATTTCCTTCAGGCTTGGGCCGGTGACATAGCGCTCGACCTGCCTCGACTGGTCGTCCAGCCGCCGCAACGCGCCGATCTCTTCGTCACGGCCGAGCCTGGCCTTCTGGACAGCCGACTTCAGCACGCCGATCGTCTCGTCATAGACCTTCAGCGGCACGGGGAACGGGTGCCTGTCCTTACCGCCATGCGCCAGCGAGAAACGGCCTGGATCGGAAAAACGGCACGGCGCGCCATGCACGACTTCGGCGACGAGCGCCAGCGCCCGCACCGTGCGCGCGCCGACATTGGGCACGAGGAGAAGCCCGGCGAAATCTGTCGGGCCGCGCTCGGCCGCCGCGGCGATGTTGCCGTGCAGGCGGCGCATGACGACATCGCTTTCGCGCACATCGTGGTGCGCCGGCATCACCAGATGCGGCAGCAGCTTTTGTGCCGGCTCCGGCGCTGGCGCCGAACCCCGCTCCAAAGCGGCAAGCTCCCTCACGATGCGATCCGGTCCAAGGCCGTGCAGAAGGTCCAGTTGTCCCTGGCGCGACGCTTCGGCGCGGCGGTCGGTCAGGTTGACGATCTCGCCCTGATTGGCGCCCTCGATGGCAGCATGCGGCTGGTCGACAAAGCTCTTCAGGCCTTCGGACAGCCAGTGATAGCGGCGCGCCACCTTGCTGTCGCCGTTCATGCCCTGCTGCACCACCACCCAGTTGCCGTCGTCGGTGACGATAAAGCCGTGCAGATAGAGATCGAAACCGTCCTGGACCGCGGCGCTGTCCACCTTGGCGACAAGCCGGCTGGCAGTCGCGAGGCCTTGCCCGTCGAGGCCGACACGCTCGCCGATCAGGGCAAGCTCGTGCGGGGTCTTGCGCGAATGCGCGCCGCGGCCGCCGCAAACGTGGATGCCGAGCTCGCCGGAGAGCGGCGACAGACCGCGCTTCAACGCTCCGACGACGCTGGTGGTGATGCCGGAGGAATGCCAGTCCATCCCCATCACGGCGCCAAAAGACTGGAACCAGAACGGATGCGCCAGCCGGCGCAGCAATTCATCGCGGCCGTAATGGTGGATGATCGCCTCGCACATGACCGCGCCAAGCCGCGTCATGCGGTCGCCGAGCCATTTCGGTACGCGCCCGCCGTGAAGTGGGAGATCAGCACTTCCCGATCGCTGTGCCACGGTCTTTTGCTTGCTCCTTGAGTCCTGCCTCGACAGATAGGTATCGAAAGGGGTGTGGAGAAGCTATGGCCCGATTCAGGCCGCGATCGTTGCAAGCCGCCAGCTAGCGGGCAGGTTCGCTGAGGAGATCAAACTTCTGGATCTCGCAATGCTCGCCCACCGATTCCAGCAGATCCATTGGCGGTGCCCCAGTGTCCGGCCGCCTCCAACTGATCTCGAACGAGAAAACAGGGTCTTTGAGATCCGGGCGCCTCTCTATCGCGACGAGGCGTGCCCGGTAGCCAAGCGGCCCGATGAGCGCATCGAGCTCCTGTCGAGCCGCGGCCTTCCAGGTCAGTGCCAACTGGGCATGGTGTTCGCGCGACATTCGAAGGTCCACCCATTTCAGGACCAGCAAGGTGGCCAGCGTCAGCGCCGTGCCGGCCGCGCCCAAGCCGTATTGGCCACCACCGAAAGCCAATCCGATCGCCGTCATCACCCACAACGTGGCCGCCGTGGTGACGCCGCTGACAAGATTGCCGCGGCGAAGAATGGCGCCACCGCCGATAAAGCCGACGCCGGTCAACACGCCCAGCGGAAAGCGCAAGACGTCCATCGTTGCAAACGAATCCGGGTGCTTGCCAACGGTCTCGAGCAGAATACTGGCCTGGATCATTGTGATGGCGGCGGCCAATCCGACCAGCACGGTGGTGCGTAGCCCCGCCGCGTGCCCGCGCGCCTCGCGGTTGAGGCCTATCAACAGGCCGGCGAGCGCGGTCAGAAGCAGTCGTGCCGCGATGTCCTGCCAGACCGGAACAACGAGGAGCATCGCGGTCACCCGTCAGGCCAAGCGCTGCTGGCCAGGAATAGCGCCATGGTCAAAGCGAACAAGGGCAAGAGCGTCTTCATCGCAAATTCTTTTCGTCGATAAGCAACAAACGATGCGCTTGGATTTTGGTTGCGCCGCCGACGATTCACCCCGGCGATGGGCAGCGGCGGAACAAAACCTTCGGCCTGCGGGTTGGTGGGTTCACACCAACGAAGGATTTGCAGTCATGGTCCGCTTGCTGCTTGCCGGAGCCGTCGCTTATCTGGCCTATCGCATCACCAAGGAGATCGGCGGGACCGACGAGGTTGATCCGCTGTCGCCTTCGCCCGAGCAAACCGGCCGCAAGGCGCCGAGGCGGCAAAGCGGGGCACAGAGGAATGGCCGACGGCGGTAGCGAATGCCGTAGCGGCGGCGCGGACCAGCCATGACCGCATTTCCGTTGCCGCTCGACCTTCGTCCGATGGAAGCCAAAGCCGCCGATGCAATCCCTGGCGGCGACGGGCTTTGGCAATACGAGCCGAAATGGGACGGGTTTCGCTGCCTCGTGTTCAAGGGCGACGATGCCGTCGATCTGCGTGCAAAATCGGGCAAGCCGCTTGGCCGCTATTTTCCCGAACTGGTCGCGGTGCTGCGCGATGTGAGCTCGCGACGGTTTGTTGCCGACGGCGAGATTGTCATCGAGGTCGACGGATCGTCCTCGTTCGAGGCCCTGCAAATGCGCCTCCATCCCGCCGAAAGCAGGATCCGCAAATTAAGCCTCGAGACGCCCGCCATGCTGATCCTGTTCGATATGCTGGCCGAGCCCGGCGGCAGGATCATCATCGAAGAGCCTCTCACCACCAGGAGGCAGGCGATTGGGGCCTTTGTCGCGTCGGCGGCACGGCCCCAACTGCACCTGTCCAAATATACGCACGACGCCGCCACCGCCGAGCGCTGGCTGCAGGGCGCCGGCCACGGCTCGACCGACGGTGTTGTTGCAAAACTGATCGCCGGGCCATACCGGCCCGGCGAGCGCGCCATGGTCAAGGTCAAGCGGCTGCGCACTGCGGATTGCGTGGTCGGCGGCTTTCGCTATCTCGCCGGCAGCAACGAAGTCGGATCTCTGCTGCTCGGCCTCTACAATAACGAAGGCAGGCTGGATCATGTCGGATTCACCTCGACCATCGGCAAGGACGACAGGGCGGCGCTGACCAGACGGCTGGAAAAACTGCGGGCCAAACCAGGTTTCACCGGCAAGGCGCCGGGCGGACCAAGCCGCTGGAGCACGGAGCGGAGCGGACAATGGGAACCGATAAAGCCTGAACTGGTGGTCGAGGTTCGGTTCGACCATGTGACAGGCGACCGGTTCCGGCACGGAACCAAGCTGTTGCGCTGGCGGCCGGACAAGGAGCCGCGGCAATGCACGTTCGAGCAGATCGAGTAAGTCCGATCCGAGACACCGCTTCAAGGCGCTTGCTGCCCGCTCTACCGTTCATGACGGACCAATGCATCATTTCACCGGTTCGCCGCGGCCAACCGAGCCTTGGCAACCAAGGCTCGGTTGCGGTTTTGAAATCAGGCAGCTTCCTGCATGGCGCGTTCGTTGACGCCGCTTTCGCCGAGCTTGGAAAGCGCTTCGTCGGTCGCGACCTCTTCCTTGAGAGTTGCCCTGAGCAGCTCGACAACGTCGCTCTTGCCGAGTTCTTCCGCCCACGCGATCAAAGTGCCGTAGCGAGCGATCTCGTAATGCTCGACGGCTTGCGCCGCACCGACAAGCCCGGCGTCGAGCGCGGGAGCACCACTATACTCCTCGAGCATTTCCGAGCCCTCTTCGATGATGCCGTCAATCGCCGGACAGGTTTTGCCGCGGGCCGGCTTGCCGAATTTGTCGAACACCTCCTCGAGGCGGTCGACATGTCCTTCGGTTTCCATGCGGTGTTTCTCGAAAGCGGCGGTCACTTCTTCCGACTCCGCGCCCTTGGCCATTTTGGGCAGCGCTTTCAGTATCTTCTTCTCGGCGTAGTAGAGGTCTTTGAGCCCGTCGAGGAACAGATCCTCAAGGCCCTTGCTTGCCGCCTTCGCGGCCTTTTTCGTAGTCGCCATGATCCTCTCCCGAATGGTTGGTGCCGCCTCGCAAAGTGGAGGCGTCCGATAACCCTCCGACAGGAAACAAGTTCCCTGACGGTCCGGCAGCTTTGCAAATTTTTCCGACCCGCCGTGTGGTGTCGCAGGGGCCTTCGACCTGCGGCAGCAATCGGCCAGAAAAGCGCCGTCAGCGCTCGCCGATATGCTCGACCAGGCGGGTATATTCGGCCTCGGCCAGGCCGTAGCCGCCATCCGCCAGTGCGACGAGACCATCGCGATCGCGGATGATAATTTCGCCGCGGCGGGACCGGATGAGCCCTCGCCCCTCGAGCAGCTGCAGCGCGACCGTTACACCCGGGCGCCTTACGCCAAGCATGATCGACAGGAATTCGTGCGTGATCGTCAGCCGGCCGCCGTCCACCCGATCGTCACACATGAGAAGCCAGCGCGCCAGCCGGTCTTCAAGTTTCGATCGCGCGTTGACCAGCGCGGTATAGCCAGTCTGGACATGCAGATATTGCACGTAGCGCAGCAAGAACAGCCGCAGCGTCGGGCTTTGCGTCAGCGCCGCCTTGAACGGCTCGGCGTCGATCCTGGCAGCTTCTCCCGCCAGCTGCACATAGCAATCATGGACCGTACGGTCGTCGCCCATTATCAGGGCCGAGCCGGTCATACCTTCCAAGCCGACAAGGCCAACTTCCGCATCGCTGCCGTTCGGCATTTTCGCAACCACCGAACCGATGCCGTCCTCGAGGAAATAAATGGCCTCGATCGGCGATCCGGACACTTCGAGCGATTGCCGTAACTCCAGCGAACAGCGCTCGATGTGCGGCTCGAGAGATGCGAAATCGCCGGCGCTCATTCGGCGCAACAGCTTGTTTTTGTACGGATTTTTATTGGAATTTGCTGGATCAGACATAGCTGGGCCCAAAACAGGGCAAGAGCCTTTTTATCTCCCAGCCGTCCGCGCCCGGTATAACCTGCGGACGATAACGCTTATATAAGCACTGAAAGGTATGGAGCCTACTAAATAAAAAAATGAATCGATGCACGGCAGTTTCTCCTGCCGCTTGCCTACGAAAACATCCGGCTGAAAGTTAGAGTTGGAAACGTACCAAAGTCGGTTTGGTACGAAAACGACAATTGAGATCGCCGGGCTCGAAAAGAGCCCGTCGCGAGGGATGCAACGGGCTCCATTCGGGCGTCGTGGGCTACGCCCAGTGATCCAAATGAGGGGTGGGTTGGATCGCAGCAACAATGCAGGTGCAAGGCAGTCGTTCCCAAACTGTCTGCTTGGTAATTTCCGTACATTGAGTTTGGACGAGAGCGGCGCTAATTGAATTGGAGTCGTCCACACAGGCACGGCGAGTGGACGCTTGAAAGACGCTTCGCGCTTTCGCCCTTTTCAAGGGAGGATGGCATGCCGATGCAAGGTGCAGCAACTCCAGCCGAACTGAGCGTGCTGAGAAAAGCGCTCGACGACTGCTGCCGCGAGTTGGGTGTTGCGGACGACAGTCCTGTCCGCGAGCGGTTGGCAGCCCGTATCATGTCGCTGTTCAACGAGGGTGTGCTCAACGCCGATCTGAAAGAAGCGCTGGCCGCCGATCGCCAACAATAAGCTGCTGCTATGGTGGCGTCCTCGGCGCCGAAAGGTTCGGCACCGAGTCGCCCTTTCTAGCCAGGGTCCCGGTTTGCCAAGGATCTTGGAAATCTAGTCTTTTCACGACAAAAACGCCCGGCGCTAATTACCAAGCGGCAGGCGTTTTTGTCGCGAGCGTGACACTAACGCGTGTCGCGTTTGGCCGGCCTCATGCGACGCGCTTACTTCCTGTTTTATGGATGTCGTTATCACAAAACCGCTGCACACCCTCGGGTCAAGCCCGAGGGCATGCTTTTGCACGACATGCATCAAATGCGCCCAAGCAGGACCAGGATAATGACGATAAGCAGCACCAAGCCGAGGCCGCCACCACCGTAATAGCCGGTGCCATAGAACGGTCCGCCGCCCAAGCCGCTGAAGCCGCCAAGCAAGGCAAGGACCAAGATGATGATGAGAATGGTTCCAAGGCCCATGATGTCTGCTCTCCTTGTTTGCGCTGCCGCCATTCGCATCAGCGCGTCGCATTGTACAAAGGTATGAACTCACAAGGAGCATTCCTGTTCCGGCGGGACGGTAAGGCGTACGCTCATGCGGCGAGCAGAATGCCGGGCCGGGCCGTCAGAAAAATCCACAGATGCATGCCCGCGGAGAATGGCATGGCGGCCGCCTTGAACACCCAAGAACATGCTGAAATTCATGGGGAATTTGTCGGAACCTTCGCCCGCCCGAACGGTTGTTTTCGTAGTCGCAACGCGACGACCCTCGTAAAAAGGAGAAGCATCATGCTCACGAAAATTCTCGCAGCTTCGGCGCTTACGATCGGTCTGGCCACGTCAGCGATGGCCCAGAACGTCGGCGATCCCTCCGGAGCTGCTGCCGACGGCAGCGGGCGGACGATAGTAGTCCCGGATAATGGCGGCCCTGACACCGGCACGGATTCGACCATCACCAACAGCATTCGCGATTTCTCAACGACGAATTCGAATGCCGACCGGAATTGCCCACCAGGCCCGCAGGGGGCTCTGCCCGACGCGACCGGCAAGTCTCCGGGCACGATGGCTCCGACGGTGAACGACAACCACTGCGGCAAGTAAGCGCCCGGTTTATCATAGTCTGTGATGAGGCTGCGGAGCGTACGCTCCGCGGCTGCATTGGCGATGAAAATCGGCCGTCTAACGGCAGCGGTGGTCGAAGCTGACCGCGATCTCCCGACCGTCCAGCGCCCGAACGATGAAGCCAACCAGTTCCTCGTCGGTTTGCCGGAACCAGGGTAAGCGCGAATTTCCCCGCACCTTTTGCTGTTGAGTGCTCTGATGCATGAGGTGTCCACCAAAATAGGTGGACACCTTGTGATGGAAGAAGATGAGCAGAAA
>NZ_JAMYLV010000050.1:0-33969 GCF_040318195.1 Mesorhizobium sp. M1273
GGCGGGATCAGACGAACGGTGTGCCCGAGCTTGCCGATCTCGCGCGCCCAGTGATGCGCCCCAGAACAGGCCTCCATGGCGACCAAGCAGGCCGGCTGCCCAGCGAGAAACGCAAGCACCTTGTCGCGTCGCAGTTGCTTGCGGAAAACAATGGCGCCCGCCGCATCGGCTCCATGCGCCTGAAACACATTCTTCGCTAGGTCCAATCCGATCGTGTTAACTTCCATTGTGGACGCTCCCTCTCTTACGGTGGCTGTCAAACACCACCATTCTGGCACATCGATGCCGTCGAGGGGGCGTCCACCCCATCACTATCCCGAGGTCTCACAACGCTTTGCATCGCACCGTACTAGTCAAAAAGGGGTGCCCAAACGCCCCGTTTCGATTACGCCGTCGATTGCCGTTCACCCGTTAACCAGGGCCAGCAGCTCCTCGGTATAGCGCTTGCCGACCACCTTTTCCGGCGACAGGGCGTCGCCGATGGATGCCACCTCGGGCTGGCTCAGCACGATATCGGCTGCCGCCGTATTCTGCTCCAGATGGCGCATTTTTCGCGCACCAGGGATCGGGACAATGAAGTCGCCCTGATGCAGCACCCAGGCGAGCGCCAGCTGCGCCGGCGTCACGCCCTTCCCGGCGGCCATCTTTTCCAGCACGGCGACGACCGCCGCATTGGCCGCCATGGCGTCGGCCTGGAAGCGCGGCAACCCGCGGCGCCAGTCGTGGGCGCCGAGAACATCGGGCTTGGCGATCGTGCCGGTGAGCAGGCCGCGGCCGAGCGGGCTATAGGGGACAAAGCCGATGCCGAGCTCACGGCAGACAGCAAACACCCCTTCCTCCGGATCACGGCTCCACAGTGAATACTCGCTCTGCACGGCGGCGATCGGGTGCACGGCATGCGCCCGGCGGATGGTCGCCGCACTCGCCTCCGACAGGCCGAGCGCCCGCACCTTGCCCTCGCGCACCAGCTCGGCCATGGCGCCGACCGTATCCTCGATCGGCACGTTGGGGTCGACGCGGTGCTGGTAATAGAGATCGATCACCTCCGTATCCAACCGCTTCAATGACGCTTCGGCCACGGCCTTGACATGCTCCGGGCGGCTATCGACACCGGCCATGCGCTCCATGCCGCTGCCTTCTTCGAGGATTTTGAAGCCGAATTTGGTTGCGATCGTCACCTTGTCACGCACCGGCTTCAGCGCCTTGCCGACCAGGATCTCGTTCTCGTAAGGGCCATAGACCTCGGCCGTGTCGAAGAAATTGACCCCGATCTCGACGGCATGGCGCAGCGTGGCAATCGCCTCCGCCTCCGGCTGGCCACCATAGGCAAAGCTCATCCCCATGCAGCCGAGGCCGACCGGGTAGACGTCAAGTTCATTGCCAAGCTTGCGGGTTTGCATCACGTGTCTCCTTGTTGTGATGGTTGTGATGCCGCAGAGATAGCGTCTTGCGCCGAGTTCGATAATCGGCTCTCAATTGCACGGGCTGTTCCAAGAAATAGATCAATGAAGCGAACCCATCTTTCACAGCTCGCGGTACTGGCAATGGTCGCCCAATGCGGCAGTTTTCGCGGCGCCGCCAAGGAACTGGCAATCGCGCCGTCGGCGGTCAGCCACGCGGTGTCCAGCCTCGAAGCGCGCCTCGGCGTGCGCCTTCTGGCGCGCAGCACGCGCAGCGTCGCTCCGACCGAGGAGGGCGCGCAACTGCTCGAGCGCCTCAGGCCGGCGCTGTCGGAAATCGACCTTGCGCTTGAATCGGCAATCGAGGCGCGCCACCGGCCGGCGGGCAATCTCAGGCTGACCGTGCCGCGCACCGCCGCCCACCTGGCGCTGACGCCAAGGCTCGGCGCCTTTGCTGCTGCCTATCCCGACATCGTGCTGGAGATCGTCATCGAGGACCGCTTCACCGACGTCGTCGAGGGCGGCTTCGATGCCGGTGTGCGGCTGGGCGAGAGCCTGCAGCGCGACATGATCGCAGTGCGCATCGGACCAGACCTTCGCGGCGCGGTGGTCGGCACGCCATCCTACTTCGAGACCAGGTCGAAGCCGCAGCATCCGCGCGATCTCGCCGCTCACCGCTGCATCCGCTTCCGCTTCTCCAGCGGCATTCTCTACCGCTGGGAATTCGAGAAAAACGGCGAGGAGATCGAAATCCCGGTGCAAGGGCCGCTGATCCTCGACGAGGACCATCTGATTGCCAATGCCGCGGTCGACGGCGCCGGGCTCGCCTTCGTGTTCGAGGACTATGTCCGCGACCCGCTCGCCGGCGGCAAGCTCGTTCGCGTGCTGGAGGACTGGTGCCCGCGCTTCGATGGTTTCTTCGTCTATTACCCCAGCCGCCGCCAGATGCGGCCGGCGCTCAGGGCCTTTGTCGATTTTTTCAAGGTCGGCGAGTAAGCCAACCCTCCCCACAAGGGAGAGGTGGAAGAAAGCCGACCTGGCATTCGTTCACCGACCATGTCAGCACTGCCCAAAAACCAGACGGCCGGCTACGGCTGGACGGCGATCATCCTTCACTGGCTGATCGCGGCGCTCTTTATCGGCCAGTTCGTGCTCGGCTTCGTCATGGTGCGGCTGTCCAGCCAGCGCACCGCCTTCGAGCTGATCCAGCTGCATAAATCCTTCGGCTTCCTGCTGCTTGGACTGGTCATCCTGCGCATCGCCTGGCGCCTGGGCAGACCGGCCCCGCCGCTGCCGCGCTCGGTCGGCCCTTTCGAGCGCCGGATGGCGCCGCTGGTCCATCTCGCGCTTTATGCGTTTCAGCTCGCTCTGCCGCTGTCCGGCTGGGCGCTGGTCTCGGTCTCGGTGCTGGAGATCCCGAGCGTGCCGTTCAATCTGTTCGTCATGCCCAATCTGCCGCTCGGTGAATCGGACACGGCAGAAAGCTTCTGGGCAGCGACGCACTGGTATCTCGCCTATGCCGGCATCGGACTTGTCGCTTTGCATCTCGCCGCAGCGCTGCGCCATCATTTCTGGCTGAGGGATACCGTGCTGACGCGCATGATCACGGCTTCGTCACATCACGACAGGGAATAGAGCGGACGGCTCATTCGTTGATGGGGCGAGGACGCAAGAAAGCGTTGCCTGCCAAGAGGACCATTTCCATGTACGCGCGCATCTTCGGATTTGCGGCAGCCGCCGCTTGTTTTGCCATGCCTGTTTTCGCCGCCGTTGCCCTTGGCGAGGCGGCCGGCAGCTACACGATCAGCCCGGGGAGTTCCAGCATCCATTTCTCCATCGCCAAGCTCGGCGGCGGCGGGCTCGACGGTGCCTTCTCCCGCTTCAAGGGCAGTATCCTCATCGACAACAGTGATGTCGGCCGGTCCCGGGTCAATTTCACCATCTTCCCCGAAAGCGTCGGTACCGGCCAAAGCCGCATCGATGCCTTTCTCCGCTCGGACGCCGTTTTCGACGCGGCCAACAATCCGGAGATCCAGTTCCGTTCGACCAGCGTCAAACGCACCGGCGACACGTCGGCCCTTGTCACCGGCCGGCTGACGGCGCGCGGCAAGACCTTTCAGGAAAAATTCACGGCCGAGCTCGGCGGCCTCCGGGCGGGCACGATAAAATTCCACGTCACCGGCAAGGTGCTGCGGTCGCGCTACGGCATGGATGTCGGCACGCCGATTTATTCCAACGTCGTCGATTTCGACATGACGCTGACGGGTAGAAGGGGTTGAGCGGTTCTTCCTGCGATTTCACCATCGCTGCAGGACCTGGGTTCCTCGCCCCCGCGGTGCGGGGGAGAGGTGGCCCGGCGAAGCCGGGACGGAGAGGGGGACGACGGTCGCGAAGTCAGACTCCTAAAAGGGACTGAGCGCGAGACGGGCCATAATACGAAGCCTATCAGGCGCCGCCCTTAAACAGCGAATTCCAGCCCGTCACGAAGACCCCTCTCCGTCCCGGCTTCGCCGGGCCACCTCTCCCCACTTCGTGGGGCGAGGAACCATGCTCCCGCATTGGCTTTTCTCCTGAATTAGGGCAAACCTCCAGGCCTGCAATCGAGAGGAGAAATCTGATGTTCCGATGGGGTGTTTTGTCGACGGCCAAGATCGGCCGCGAGCAGCTTTTGCCGGCAATCGTCGAGGCGGAGAACGGCGTGCTGTCCGCGATTGCCAGCCGCGATCTGTCGAAAGCGCGGGCGCTGGGCGAACGCTTCGGTGCGCGCCACGCGTTCGGCTCCTATGAGGAGCTGCTCGCCTCCAGCGACATCGACGGCGTCTACATTCCGCTGCCGACCTCGCAGCATGTCGAATGGACGGCCAAGGCGATCGAGGCCGGCAAGCATGTTCTGGTCGAAAAACCGCTGGCGCTCGATGCCAGGGACATTCCGCCGCTGATCAAGCTGCGCGATGCCAGGAAGGTGCTGGTCTGCGAAGCCTTCATGGTCGTCTACCATCCGCAATGGATCAAGGTGCGCGACCTCATCGCCAACGGCGCCATCGGCCGGCTGCGCCATGTCCAGGGCGCGTTCTCCTATTACAATGTCGACCCCAACAACATGCGCAACAAGCTCGATCTCGGCGGCGGTGCGCTGCCCGACATCGGCGTCTATCCGACGGTATCGACGCGCTTTTCGACCGGCAAGGAGCCGCTGCGCGTCCAGGCGACGATCGAGCGCGACAAGACATTCGGCACCGACATCTATTCCTCGATCCGCGCCGATTTCGGCGACTTCGAGCTGTCGTTTTACCTGTCGACGCAGATGGCGGCACGCCAGGTGATGGTCTTCCACGGCGAGAAGGGCTTCATCGAGGTGTTCTCACCGTTCAACGCCGGGCTCTACGACCATCACCGCGTCGAGCTGCACAACCAGAACCACAGCGAGGCGCAGGTGTTCCGCTTTCCCGGCACGCAGCAATACCGGCTGGAAGTCGAGGCCTTCGCGTGGGCTGCGCAGGGCGGCAAGGACCGCGTCTTCACTCTGGAAGAATCGGTGCTCAACCAGAAGGTCATCGATGCCATCTTCCGCGCCGGCGAGAAGGAAGGCTGGGAAACAGTCTAGGCCGGCCATGTCCCAAAAAGGGGGGCCGGTTTTTGGACAAGATCATGGCCAAATAGATGTCCGACGATGCGGATGTGATCATTGTCGGCGCCGGCCTTACCGGCCTTGTCGCGGCGGCCGAACTGACTGCGGCCGGCAAGAAGACCATCATCGTCGAGCAGGAGCCGGAACAGTCGCTTGGCGGCCAGGCATTCTGGTCGCTCGGCGGCATCTTCCTTGTCGATTCGCCCGAACAACGGCGCATGCGCATCCGCGATTCGTATGAGCTGGCGCTCGAGGACTGGCTGGGCACCGCGGCCTTCGACCGCACGGAAGATCTCTGGCCGCGCCGCTGGCCGAGGCCTATCTCGGCTTCGCCGCCGGCGAGAAGCGCTCCTGGCTCATGCAGCGCGGCCTGAAATTCTTTCCGGTGGTCGGCTGGGCCGAGCGCGGCGGCGGCAATGCCGTCGGCCACGGCAATTCGGTGCCGCGCTTCCACATCATCTGGGGCACCGGCCCTGGCGTGCTCGAACCGTTCGTGCAGCGCGTGCGCGAGGCCGAGAAACGCGGGCTGATCCGCTTCAAATTCCGTCACCGGGTAAACGAATTGACGCGGACGGGCGGCGTCGTCGACGGCGTGCGCGGCGACCTGTTGGCGGCGAGCGATGCCGAGCGCGGCCGCAAGAGCTCGCGCGAGATCACCGGCGATTTCGAGTTGAAGGCGCAGGCCGTCATCGTCGCCTCCGGCGGCATAGGCGCCAATCACCGGCTGGTCCGGGAGAATTGGCCGAAGCGGATGGGCGCGCCGCCGAAACGCATGATCACTGGCGTTCCCGATCATGTCGACGGCCGCATGCTGGCGATCGCCGAAGCCGCCGGCGGCCGGCTGATCAACCGCGACCGCATGTGGCACTATGTTGAGGGCGTCAGGAACTGGGCACCGATCTGGACCGATCATGCGATCCGCATCCTGCCCGGCCCGTCATCGCTGTGGCTCGACGCGCGCGGCAAGCGCCTGCCGGTGCCGCTCTATCCCGGCTTCGACACGTTGGCCACGCTCAGCCACATCATGAGCACCGGCTTCGATCATTCCTGGTTCATCCTGACCAAAAAGATCATCCAGAAGGAGTTCGCGCTGTCGGGCTCCGAGCAGAACCCCGATCTGACGGGGAAGAGCTGGCGCCAGGTGCTCGGCCGCGCCACCAGCGGCGTGCCCGCGCCGGTCAAGGCGTTCATGGAGAAGGGCGAGGATTTCATCGTCGAGCCTGATTTGCCGGCGCTGGTCGCCCGCATGAACGCAGTGGCCGGCGGCGAGCCGCTGCTCGAACTGGCGCAGGTTGAGCGCGAAATCCGCGCCCGCGACCGGCAGCTCGACAATCCGTTCTCCAAGGACATGCAGATTACCGCGTTGCGCGGCGCGCGAGCCTATCTCGGCGACCGGCTGATCCGCACCGCAAGACCGCACAAGCTGCTCGATCCCGCCAATGGCCCGCTGATTGCCGTCAGGCTCAGCATCCTGACCCGCAAGACGCTCGGTGGGCTGGAGACTGACCTCGACAGCCGCGTGCTGGGCGCCGGCGGCCAACCAGTCGAGGGGCTGTACGCGGCGGGCGAGGCCGCCGGTTTCGGCGGCGGCGGCATGCACGGCTATGCAGCGCTCGAAGGCACGTTTCTCGGCGGCTGCATCTTTTCCGGCCGCAGTGCCGGACGGGCGGCGGCACGCGCGGTGGGGTGAAACAAGGCCCGCGGGCGGCCGTTGCGCCAAGGTGGCGGGTCGCACCGAGTGGCCAACTTCCCTTAGAGCATTTTGCAGCCAAATGGAATCATTTGGCGTCCGCATAAATGCGACAAAACAGATAGTTAGAGCGGGTTACCGGTTCCAGGAGAACCGGAACCGGCTCTAGGCGAAGGGCTGCAAATTGACGTCTTGAAGCTTGGAACCGGCAAGCAAAGCCTCGAGCACCTGCTTCTTGAGAGACAGGCACTGCGAACGGGCAAGTTTGACGATGGCGGAAACCTCACCTGCCTCGCAGGCAAGGACCAGCTCCTTTTGCTGGGCGATGATCAACTGGGTGAAGTCGCGGGACTTGAAGCCGAGGTGGAGAACCCGCGCCGACTGGTCGAGTATCTGGTCCAGCAGATGCGCCAGTCGTAAATTTCCCGAGAGCTCCGCAAGGGCCAGACGAAAGGCACAGTCGGCCGCAAGGAAGGCGACGTGGCTGCGTAGCGTCTCCGGCTTCAGCACCTTTTTCGCCGCCAGCCTGACATCCTCGAGCCCGCGCTCGGTCATGTTCGATGCCGCCACCCTGAACACTTCCGGTTCGATCAAGCTGCGGACATCGAAGATCTCGTTGACGTCCCGCAGGCTAAGCGTCGCAACGACGTAGCCGCGGCGCGGTTCGCTCCTGACCAGCCCTTCCTGCATCAGTCGGGCCAGCGCCGCGCGGATGGTCGCCTTTTTGATCTGGTACCGGTCACCGATCTGCTTCTCCGTCAGCGCTTCACCGGGGCGCAGCACGCAGGCAATGATGTCGTTCCTCAGCTGCTCATATGCCTGTTCCCTGCGAAGGACGTCGGCGGCCGACAGTGCTGTCGCCTCGACCGTGGCCGGCCTTGCCGGTTCGGCGGTCAACTTCGTCGTTTTCATATTCCGTCCGTCTGGCTGTCCCGTTGACGCTGGCATCAGCATTCGCTAGCGTGAGCATCTCAGATTGATGATCTGAGCATCTCAGCGAGGATAACTGATATGCCTTTACACGCCAACTCGCCTCTCTACGCTGCTGCCGATGATATCGTCAATGCCGCGAAGGGGCCAGATCCCCTCGAAGCGGTAAGGACGGTCCTGGGCGACTATACCAACCGCTTTCACGCATCGGGAACACTCGCTCACGAAGAAGACGACGACGAGGTGCTTCTGCATGCGAGCCCGAACCTGACGATCTATCACATCACGCTGTCGCCCGGCCTGCAGTACCCGCCTCATAACCACCTGATGGATGCCTTGATCGGCATCTACAAGGGCAGCGAGACGAACTTCATCTATCCCGTTGCCGGCAGCGAACTCGATGTTCCCGAAAGGCAGGACATCGCAGCGCCTGCCGTGGTGCACATGGCGTCAAATACCGTTCATGCGGTTGCGAATACGGGCGGTGCGCGATCGGGTGCGCTGCATGTCTACCTCGGCGATCTCACACGAACCCACCGGCAGCTGTGGAGTCCGGATAGCAACCAGGCCGAGCCGTTTGACAATGACCGCTATCTGGCCGGCGCTCGGCCCATTCAGCAGTCCGGGCACGAATGAGCGCAGGGGCGTCGCGGGCGGCGAAATTGGCCGTGATCAGCGGACCCGTCGGAATCGCGTCACACTTGTCACTCTCGCCAACCCGCTATCGCCCCTATCCTATCTGACGACCCAACACGTCGCGCCTGCGGCGACAAACCAGCAAGGAGATGCACAATGACGGCACATCAGAATGGCACAGGCGAGCAGACGAAGCGGCTCGCGATGAAGACACCACCGGTCGTTTCGTCTGACGCGTGGGAGGCCGCGCGCCAGCAACTGCTCGTGAAAGAGAAGACCGTGACCCGGGCTCGCGACGCACTGGCCGCCGAGCGCCGGCGGATGCCGTGGATGGCGGTGGAGAAGACCTATACGTTCGAAGGGCCTGATGGAAAGGTGAGCCTGCTCGACCTGTTCGAGGGCCGCCGTCAGCTGATCGTCTACCGCGCCTTCTTCGAGCCCGGCGTATTCGGCTGGCCCGACCACGCTTGCCGCGGCTGTTCGCTGGGGGCGGACCAGGTCGGCAACCTCGCCCATCTGAACGCCCGCGACACCACGCTTGCCTACGCCTCGCGCGCACCGCAGGCCGACATTGCGCGGCTGAAGGCGCGGATGGACTGGAAGATGCCCTGGTACACCATCACCGACAGCTTCGATGCCGACTTCGGCGTTGACGAGTGGCACGGCCACAACGTGTTCATCCGCGACGGCGACCGCGTGTTCCGCACCTACTTCATCAACAACCGCGGTGACGAGGCGATGGGGACCGTATGGAGCTATCTCGACCTGTCGCCGCTCGGCCGCCAGGAGATTTGGGAGGATTCGCCCGAGGGCTATCCGCAGACGCCGACGTACAAGTGGTGGAATTGGCACGACAATTACGGCGCCGAAGCCGTCCCCGACAAAAAATGGGTCGAGATATCGGACGCCGGAGAGGCCGCGTTCCGGAATCGCACCGAATAGAACGTCTTTGGCGTCGCGGAAATGCAGCCAGGACAATTGGAGGAGCGGGATGCACGGTTCAATTCGACGCATCCCGCTCGCTATGCAGGACTACGGACATGAGCGAGATTCATGCAGGCGGATCCACCGGCGATGCGAGCCCGGCCGACCATAGTGCAGCCGATTGGCTGTCCTTTGCGGCCGCGCCGACCTTCGCAACCATGGCGCTGCTGACGCTTCTCGGCGGAGCGCCGGACATGATGTGCTCGACCGGGCAAGAGGCGTCACCGCTCGACGGCATGGTCCCGATGTACCTGCTGATGAGCGGCTTCCATTTAGGACCTTGGCTGAAGCAGGTTTCCGGCCGGCGACGCCGCCGCAAATAGAGCTGTACCGGCCGACAAAGGCCCGTTCTGGTCGGGAAGACATCCCTCACCAGATCCACTCGCCCCTTCCCAAAACCGCTACCGCATCGACAATCCGGGTAAAGCTCGAGCGGGCGCGGCCGGCCGTGTGCCTGGCGCGCAAATAGCCATGCACCAGCCCCGGCTCCTCGAGCCACCAGGCGCGCCCGCCCGCGGCAACGATGCGGTCGCGATAGGCTTCGCCGTCCGACGACAGCGGGTCGCATTCGGCGGTGATCACGACGGTGGGCGGCAGATTGGCGAACTCGGCGTCGGCGAGCGGCCACAGAGTGAGATCGCCGGTGCGATCCTCGCCACCGGTCCTGATGTCCCTGTAGAAAACGAGGTCGCGCGCGGTAAGCATCGGCGCTTCCGCGTGGGTGACGTAGGAACCGGCGGAGCTGTCGCCGCCAAGGCCGGGATAGACCAGAATCTGGCCGATCGGCTTGCGCGCATGGCCGCGCGTTGCGTGACTGACGGCGGCGGCGAGATTGCCGCCGGCACTGTCGCCGCAGAGCAGGACAGGACGCTCGTAAGTCGCCGCCGCCCATTCGAAGGCGCTGATGGCATCGTCGAAGGCGGCCGGATGAAGGTGTTCAGGTGCCAGCCGGTAGTCGACCGAAACCACTTCGTAGCCGGTGCGGCTGCAAAGCTCGGCGCAGAGGTCGTCATGGCTGTCGAGCCCGCCGAGGATAAAACCGCCGCCATGGAAATAAAGCACCATCGCCGCCGTTTCCGGCGCCGGAGCGCGGTAGATGCGGATCGGAATGTGCCAGGGTGTGGCAATGGCGGTGGTTTCCGCCGTGACGCCTTGGGGATAGCCGGCAAAGAACTCGCGGCACATCCGGTTATAGATCTGGCGCTGCTCGGCGACGGTGTAGTCGATCGTATCGGGCGGATAATAGGAGTTAGTCCGCTCGATGAAGCCCCAGGTCTCGGCGTCGATGAGGGTTTTGTAGTCGGTCATGGGCGCTGAATGGATCGCAATGAATCCGCGTGAACACCCCCCTCTGGCCTGCCGGCCATCTCCCCCTCAAGTGGGGAGATCGGCAGCTTCGGCCTTGCAGCCCATCTTGCAACGTTGGAGATTGGCGAAAACCGAAGCGACATCCGATCTCCCCCCTTGAGGGGGAGATGGCCGGCAGGCCAGAGGGGGGTGTGACGGAGTGCCGTCATTTCGGCTGTACCTTCATTTCCCCTTCCACACCGGATCGCGCTTCTCGGCAAAGGCGCGAAAGCCCTCGAGATTGTCCTCCGAGCCGTAGAGTGCGTCAACCGTCGACAGTTGCCGGCGCGTCACCCGGTTCATGGCGTCCTGGAACGTCAGCGATTCTGCGACCCGGGCCGTTTCCTTGATCGCGGCGAAGACCAGCGGCGGGCCGCTGGCGAGCAGCCGCGCGATTTCCCAGACGCGGTCCTCCAGTCTTTCCTTGGGCAGCACCTCGTTGACCAGGCCCCAGCGATGCGCCTCGGCGACATCCATCCAGCGGCCGGTGAGCAGAAGGTCCATGGCGACATGGTAGGGGATGCGCTTCGGCAGCTTGATCGTCGCCGCATCGGCCAGCGTGCCGGCACGGATTTCGGGCAGCGCGAAGGAGGAGTGGTCCGACGCATAGATGAGGTCGCAGGATAGCGCCAGTTCGAAGCCGCCGCCGACCGCCATGCCGTTGACGCAGGCGATCACCGGCTTGTTGAGGTCGCGCAGTTCCTGCAGCCCGCCGAAGCCGCCGACGCCGTAGTCGCCGTCGACAGCGTCGCCGCCGGCCGCTGCCTTCAGGTCCCAGCCGGCGCAGAAAAACTTGTCACCGGCGGTCTTGACGATGGCGACGCGCAAGTCGGGATCGTCGCGAAACGCCTTGAAAGTCTCGCCCATCAGCCGCGACGTCTTCAGGTCGATGGCATTGGCCTTGGGCCGGTCGAGCGTGACTTCGAGGATAGTGCCCTCGCGGCGGGTGGTGATGACGTCAGACATTTTTGTTCTCTCCAAGCACCAGCAGCGCATCGGCGATCCAGGCGCCCTTGCCTTCGGTGCAGACGATCAGCGGATTGATGTCGAGTTCCTCGATCTCGCCGGCGTTTTGCTGCACGAAAGCGGCAATGCCCGATATCGCATCGATTGCCGCCGCGACATCGGCCTTCGGCCGACCGCGATAGCCGTCGAGCAGCGGGAACAGTTTCAGCCCACGCAAAGCGGCCTCGATATCGTCGCGGGTCGCCGGCAGCATCAGCGTGACGCTGTCGCGCAACAGCTCGACCAGCACGCCGCCGGTGCCGAGCGTCATCACGGCGCCGAACATCGGGTCGCGGGTGAAGCCGACGAGCAGCTCGGCGACGCCGTCGCGCACCATGCGCTCGACATAAAGGCCCGTGCCGAGCGGGCCGAGATCGTGGGCGGCGGTGCTGACGGATTCAGCATCCCTCAAATTGAGCCGGACCGCGTCGAGCTCGGACTTGTGGATGACGCCAAGGGCCTTCATCGCCACCGGGAAGCCGAGCGCCATCGAGGAGATGACAGCTTCGACCGCGTTGCCGGCGCGCTCGCCCTTCGGCACGGGGAGCCCGGCCTCGATGAGCCGCGCCTTCGCCTCGGCCTCGTCCGGCGTGACATGGTCGCCGGCCGGCGCGCCGGACGCCGAAGTGTCGATCGGCTGCGCCTGCGGCTCGCGCCAGGCCCAGCCGATGAAGGCCGCCGCCTGGGCGGCGTCAATGGCTTCGGAGATGCCGAACAGCGGCACCATGCCCCGCGCCATCAGGCCGGCAGTGTATTCCTCGGGCAGGTTCTCCGGCAGCGAGGAGACGATCGCGCCTTGCGCGCTGTTGGTCTTCAGCGCCACTTCGAAGGCGCGCAGCGTCGCCCACCAGTCGGTGTCCGAGCAGCGGTCGGGGCGCGGGAAATCGAGCACCAGCATGTTGAGGTCGAAGCCCCCCGACACCATCGCGGTGAAGGTGGCGGTCATCGCCGGCTCGTTGTTCCAGATGAAGGTGTGGTAGTCGAGCGGGTTGGCCACCGCGACCAGCGGCCCGAGCGTCGATTTGACATGCGCGCGGTGCTCGGGGGTGAGTGGCGGAAACGTCACCCAGCGGCCTTCGGCGCTGTCGGCCATGACCGACGCCTCGCCGCCCGAACAGCTCATCGACGACAGCCGGTAGCCGGGCAGGGGGCCGGTGACGTGCAGCAGCTTCAGCGCCTCGATGAAGGCGGGAATTGAATCGATGCGGGCGATGCCGAGCCGCTTCAGGAAGGCGCCGGACGCCGCGTCCGAGCCGGCCAGCGACGCGGTATGGGAGACGGTCGCCTGCCGCGCCTGCTCGGAGCGGCCGACCTTCATGGCGATGACAGGCTTCTTCAGCTCGCGTGCCCGTGCCGCCAGCCTTTCGAAGCCGGCTACCGAATCGAAGGCCTCGATATGCAGGCCGAGCGCGGTGACGCGGTCGTCCTCGATCAGGCCGAGCGCCATTTCGGAAAGCCCGGTCTGCGCCTGGTTGCCGGCGGTCATCAGAAAGGCGATCGGCAGGCCGCGCTTCTGCATCGTCATGTTGATGGCGATGTTCGACGACTGGGTGATGATGGCAACGCCGCGACCGCCTTCTGGCAGCCTGATGCCGCCATGCTGGTCGGGCCACAAAAGCGCGCCGTCGGCGTAGTTGATGAGCCCGTAGCAGTTCGGCCCGATGATTGGCATTTGGCACGCCGCCGCGACCAGCTCGGCCTGCAGCCGCTCGCCGTCCTCGTCATAGGCCTCGGTTTCGAGGAAGCCGGCGGCGAAGCAGACCGCACCGCCGGCGCCGCGCTCGGCCAGTGCCTTGACCACTTCGATGGTCAAGTGCCGGTTGACGCCGACGAAAGCGGCATCCGGCGCACCGGGCAATTCGGCCACCGAGCGATAGGCCTTGCGGCCGGCGACCTCGGCCTTGCTCGGATGCACCGGCCAGATCTCGCCGGCAAAGCCCATCTTGATCGATTGCGCGACGACGGCGGCAGCCTGCGCGCCACCGAAGACCGCGATCGTTCGTGGGCGCAGAAGGCGCTCAAGTTTGTGCATAAACACCCCCCTCTGCCCTGCCGGGCATCTCCCCCTCAAGGGGGGAGATTGGCAGCTGGGCCGCCGGCCCGAGGCATGCAACGGTAATAACTGGCGAAATCAGGAATGGCGGCCGATCTCCCCCCTTGAGGGGGAGATGTCCGATAGGACTGAGGGGGGCGCGAAGGAATGCAGACATTGCGCTGTTCAGCCCCCGAACGGGCGCAGCAGCGCCCGGGAGATGATGTGGCGCTGGATTTCCGAAGTGCCTTCCCAAATGCGCTCGACGCGGGCGTCGCGCCAGATGCGCTCGAGCGGCAAATCGTCCATCAGCCCCATGCCGCCATGGATCTGGATCGCCTCGTCGGCGACGAAGGCAAGCATCTCGGTGGCCTTCAGCTTGGCCATGGCCATGTCCTGGTCGGTGACGGTACCCTGATCGTACTTCCAGCCGGCTTCGAACACCATCAGGTCGGCGGCCTTCAGCTCGGTCGCCATGTCGGCGAGCTTGAACGACACGCCCTGGAACTTGCCGATCGGCTGGCCGAATTGCTGGCGCTGCGCGGCGTATTCGACGGCGTGGCCAAGCGCCCGCTCGGCGCGGCCGAGGCAGGTGGCGCCGACCTGCAGGCGCGTTGCGCCGAGCCAGGAATTGGCGACATCGAAGCCTTTGTGGACCTCGCCGAGTACCTGGCTCGCCGGCAGCCGGCAATCATCGAATTCGAGAATGGCGTTGGTGTAGCCGCGATGCGAGACGTTGCGGTAGCCGTCGCGCACGGTGAAACCCTTAGTGCCCTTGTCGACGAAAAAGGCGGTGATCTTCTTGCGTTTTCCACGCGAAGACTCTTCCTCACCCGAGGCCATGAAGACGATGGCGAAATCGGCGAGGTCCGCATGGCTGATGAAATGCTTGGTGCCGTTCAGCACCCAGTCGTCGCCGTCTTGCACGGCGGTTGCCTTCATGCCGCGCAGATCGGAGCCGGCGCCCGGCTCGGTCATTGCCAGGCAATCGCATTTCTCGCCGCGAATGCAGGGAAACAGATATTTTTCGCGCTGCTCCGGCGTGCCGGCGAGAAGGATGTTCGAAGGCCGCGCCACGCAGGTCCAATGCAGTGCGTAATTGGCGCGGCCGAGTTCCTTCTCATAGAGCAGCCAGGTCACCGTATCGAGCCCGGCGCCGCCGACATCGGCCGGCATGTTGGCGGCATAGAGGCCGGCTTCGATCGCCTTGGCCTTGATCTCCTCGATCAGCTCGCGGCGCAGCACGCCGGTGCGTTCAACCTCGCGCTCATGCGGGTAAAGCTCGTTCTCGACGAAGGCCCGCGTCGTCTCGACGATGAGCTTCTGCTCCTCCGAAAGACCAAAATCCATGGTCTCAGCCTTTCTTCTTTTTCTTCGGCTTTTCAGCCTTGGCCTTTTCGGCCGCCTTGGAGGCGGTGGGCTTCTTCGCCGCAAGCTTGGCCAACTGCCTGGTGTAGTCCTTATGCAAGGCGCCGGCACCCCAACCTTTGCCTTTGTTCTGCTTCGACAGTGCCTCCATGATGGCGACCAGATTGTCGTCGCGGATCTTTTCGAGATCGCGGATCGACAGACCGTGCGCCTGATCGTCCGACTGGGTCGCGATCAGCTCGACCAGCTCATCGTTGAACTCCGGCACGTCCATCAGCTTGGTCCACGGCCATTTCAGGCACGGGCCGAACTGCGCCATGAAGTGGCGCATGCCGGCCTCGCCGCCGGCGACGCGATAGACCTGGAACATGCCCATCTGCGCCCAGCGCAGGCCGAAGCCGTAGCGCATGATGTCGTCGAGCTCCTCGACCGTGCAGATGCCGTCCTTGACCAGCCACAGCGCCTCGCGCCACGCCGCTTCGAGCAGCCGGTCGCCGACGAAGGCTTCGATCTCCTTGCGGATCACCACCGGCTTCATGCCGATCGAGGCATAGATCTCCTTGGCGACCTCGATCGCCTCGGGAAAGGTCTGTTCGCCGCCGACGATCTCGACCAGCGGCAGCAGATAGACGGGGTTGAACGGATGGCCGACGACCAGCCGCTCCGGATGCTTCTTCATCGCTACCTGCATGTCGGTCGGCTTGATGCCGGAAGTGGAGGAGCCGACAATTGCGTTGGCCGGCGCATAAAGGTCGATCTCGGCCAGCACGCGGTGCTTCAGGTCGAGCCGTTCCGGCACGCTTTCCTGGATTAAATCGGCGTCGGCGACCGCCTCGGCGATGGTCTTGGCGAAGGTAAGCTTGCCCTCCTTCGGCAGGCCGCCGGGCAGCATCTGCTTGTAGGCGCGTCGTGCTCCCTTCATCACCTCGCCGACCTTGCGTGATGCCTCGGGGTCGGGATCGAAGATCGACACGTCGATGCCGTTGAGCAGCAGCCGCGCCACCCAGCCGGCGCCGATGACGCCGCCGCCGATGGCGGCCGCTTTGTTGATGATGCTCATGCGGAAGCTCCGGTTCTGGTGCTGGCTGTTGCGGGGTCGGTGAGGGCGACGCGTTCGCCGGCACGGATCACGCATGCGTCATAGGCCTTGCGCGCGAACACTTCGAGCACGAAGGGCCGGAAGAAATCGATCGGCAATGTCTCGTAATCCGGGTCGAAGCTCGACTGATCCCAGCGTTCGCAAAACTCATCGCAATCGTCGAAGTAGATGTGCTCGGCGAAACGGTCGCGGGCGTGCGGATTGCCGCCGAGGTGGTGGGCGTAATAGAGGCGCTGGAAATCGCCGTGCTTTTCCACCACCCAGGTGCATTGCTCGCGCACAAAAGGCTTCAGGATCGACGCCGCATACTCGTCGTGGTTATAGGGCGCGTAGATGTCTCCGATATCGTGCAGCAAGGCGCAGGCAATCCAGTCGGTGTCGGCGCCGTCGCGCCAGGCCCGTGTTGCCGCTTGCAGTGAATGGCCGAGCCGGGTGATCTTGTAGCCCGAGAGGCCCGCATCAAGCTGGACGAGCGCGTCGAGCAGGCGCTCGCCGGTCTTTGCCGCGTAGTCGATCTCGTGCTCGGTGAGGAAGGCGTAATCCTCGCGGTCGCCGTCCTTCATGGCGGTGAATTTCACGGTCTTCATCGGCGGCTCCTCCCAACCGGCTACCGGCTTTTCAAAGCGGTGCGCGCTTCGTCAGGTTCAGCTTCTTGCGGACTTCGTCCGGGCCGATGACCCTGGCGCCCATATTCGACACGATGCTGACCGCCCGCTCGACCAGCTGCGCATTGGTCGCCAGCACACCCTTGTCGAGCCAGAGATTATCCTCCAGTCCGACGCGGACATTGCCGCCGGCCAGCACCGCGGCCGCGACATAGGCCATCTGGTTGCGGCCAATGGCAAAGGCCGACCAGTTCCAGGTCGACGGTACATTGTTGACCATGGCCATGAAGGTGTTGAGGTCGTCCGGCGCGCCCCACGGCACGCCCATGCACAATTGCACCAAGGCGTCCGGCTTCAGCACTTCTTCCTCGACCAATTGCTTGGCGAACCACAGATGCCCGGTGTCGAAGGCCTCGATCTCCGGCTTGACGCCGAGCGCCGTCATCATGCCGCCCATGGCACGCAGCATGCCGGGCGTATTGGTCATGACATAGTCGGCCTCGGCGAAATTCATGGTGCCGCAGTCGAGCGTGCAGATTTCCGGCAGGCACTGGCGGACGTGCTCCATGCGGTTGCTCGCGCCGCCCATGTCCGTGCCTTTTTCGTTCAGCGGCAGCGGTTTCTCCGGCGGGCCGAATACCATGTCACCCCCCATGCCGGCGGTCAGGTTCAGCACCACGTCGACGTCTGCCGCGCGGATGCGCTCGGTTACTTCGCGATAGAGATGCACGTCGCGCCTAGGCTTGCCGGTCTCGGGATCGCGCACATGGCAGTGCACGATCGCCGCACCCGCCTTTGCCGCCTCGATGGCCGAATCGGCGATCTCTCTGGGCGAGCGCGGCACATGCGGGCTGCGATCCTGCGAACTGCCGGACCCGGTCACGGCACAGGTAATGAAAACCTCACGGTTCATCGCTAACGGCATCGGATTCTCTCCCAATAGAACGTAGGGCAAGAATGCCTGACTTGCCGGAAACTGTTTTGCGTTTTACGAAGATCGTGTGACCAAAAACGAAAAACCGACGATCTTTCGGGCCGAGCGTTTGCCGCTCAAGGTAACGCTGCTGGTATTCTCCGGCTCGTCGATCATGTGCGTCGCCTCGGCCGTCGATCCGTTGCGCGCCGCCAACCGCATTGCCGGTGAGACGCTGTTCGATTTCAGGCTGGTCTCGGTGACAGGCGAGGCGCCGGTCACCACATGCGGCCTGCCGGTGGCGGTCAGCGGCCGCTTCGATGCGGCTGACACAACCGATATGCTGGTCGTCGTCGCCGGCTTCGGCTCGCAGAACCATGCCACATCGGCCTTGCTGTCCGGACTGCGCCGGGCGGCGCGCGCGGCACGCGCCTGGGGCGGCGTCGAGGCCGGCACCTGGCTGGTTGCCCGCGCCGGTCTGCTGGAGGGGCGCAGCGCCACCACCCACTGGGAGGACATGGAGGATTTCTCGTCGGCCTTTCCCGGCGTCGACGTGCGCCCCGACCGCTACGTCATCGATGGCCCGGTGTTCACCACCGGCGGCGCCTCGCCGACCTTCGACCTGATGCTGCATCTGATCCGCACGCGGCTCGGCATGGCCGTGGCGCTAGATGTCGCGAGCGTCTTCATCTACGACCAGGCGCGCGCCGCGACGGACGCGCAACCGCTGGTCTCGCTCGGCCGTCTTGATGGCTACGATCCCAAGCTGGCGCAAGCCATCCGGCTGATGGAAGCGCATGTCGACCAGCCGCTGACTATCGCGGCCGTGGCAAAGCGCGCCGGGGTGACGGCACGGACGCTGGAAAGCATCTTTCGAAAGTCGATCGGCGAAACGCCCGGCGCTTATTACCTCAGGCTGCGCCTCGGCGCCGCGCGCCGGCTGGTGGTCGACACGCGCATCGCCATGGCGGACATTGCCGGGCGAACGGGGTTTTCGTCCGCCGCGGCATTTTCCAGAGCGTTTTCAAGAGCGTTCGGCGAAGCGCCGGTTAGGCTGCGTCGGGGATAATGCATGTCGCCCAAAAGCCTGGCCACGGGCTTGACCCGAGCGTGCGTAGCGGTTTTGCGATAACGACATCCATAGGCAAAGGTAGATCAGGCAGCGTCCTGGCGGTCGCTGCTGCCGTCGATCTGCGAGCGCATCTGTCTCGCAAGATGGGTCTCGAAGCGGCTGGCGACCGCGCGATCCCATTCGTTTGCAATCAGCGCACCTTGTTTCGGGTGCGGCAGCGCCATCAGCCGGTCGATGATCGATCCAGCCTCGCCAGATGAGAGCAGGGCGTCGATTTCGCGTTCGTGCTGCATATCGTTTCGCCTCCTTCTTTCTGAATCCCGCCACGAACCACACTATAGGAGGTTCGTGACGGCTGTTTGAAGGCAAGAGCGAGGCGATTGATGGGCGATGCCGGGCAAAGTTTTGTCCGCCGCCGCCCATCTTGGGCACGATCGTTCCGGCAGGTCAGGCAGTGCTTCAGCCAAGCCGCATCGACAGTTCAACATCCTCGCCGAACGGCGTGGACATGTAGCCACTCCCGGTCGAGCGCACCCGCTCGAGGTATTCGGGGCAAAGATCTGCGTTGTCGGCAACGACGAAGGCGCCCGGTCTGAGGCGGCTTTCAACCAGACTCAAGATCTCGGGATAGAGCGCTTTGGCGCCGTCGAGCAGAAGCAGGTCGACGCTTTCGGGAAGATCGACGCTTAATGTTTGCAGCGCGTCTCCTTCGCGGGTTTCCACCATGTCAATGAGACCGCCTGCTGTCAGATTACTCCTCGCGCGCGCGACCTTGGATGGCTCGAACTCGCTGGTGATCAGGCGGCCACCGCCATTGTCCCGCAAGGCTGCGGCAAGGTGCAGGGTCGAGATGCCGAACGAGGTTCCAAATTCGACGATCGTCCGTGCGCCGCTGCCTCGTGCCAGCATGTAGAGCAGCGTGCCGGTCTCTCGCGAAACGGGAAGCCAGAGATCCCTTAGCCGCCCATAGAAATCGAGGTATTCGGTCTTGCTTCGAACCAGCCGCATCCGCTCCTCGGCGGAGAGTTCCGCCACTGCAGGGCTTGTTGCCGCAGCGGCTTCCTCGAACAGGCGGTCCAGCAGGGGCGCGAGCGGCGTTGTCGTCAGTGTGGTCATATCGGTCTCCAGTCGGAATTGAATGCGTTCTTGTGCGACATTCAAAATACGACTAATCATTCGCATTCACTAATCGCATTGGCGCGGCTCTCAATGAGCGACAACCGAAGTCCGCGGATTTCCTCGCGAAAACAGCCGAAGCAGGCCCGCTCGGCGGAGCTCGTCGCTGCGATTTTGCAGGCTGCTGTTCAGGTTTTGGCGAGGGAAGGCGCGCAGCGCTTCACCACGGCGCGCGTGGCCGAGAAGGCCGGCGTCAGCGTCGGATCGCTGTATCAGTATTTTCCGAACAAGGCGGCGATCCTGTTCCGGCTCCAGAGCGACGAATGGCGGCAGACGACCAGTTTGCTGCGCGATATCCTCGAGGATATCAGGAAACCGCCGCTTGATCGGCTGCGCGACCTGGTCCACGCCTTCCTCCGCTCGGAGTGTGAGGAGGCTGCGGTGCGTGTGGCGCTCGACGACGCCGCCCCGCTTTACCGCGACGCGCCCGAGGCGCAGGCGGCGAGGGCGTCCGGAGACCGCACCATCCAGCTCTTCATGCAGGAGGCGTTGCCGAGCGCCGCGCAAGCGACTCGCGAATTGGCCGGCGACCTGGTCATGACGACGCTCAGCACGGTGGGGAAGCAGTTCTCGGAGACGCCTCGAACCCCCAAGGAGATTGAAGTCTACGCCAACGCCATGGCCGACATGTTTTGCGCCTACCTGAGAGGCCTCGATCACGGCTAAGGCGCGCCAGACCCGGTCAGCGAACAGGCCACGCGAGTTTCACACGGGGCAAAACCTTCGTCGGTTCAGCCCCGCAGAAAGCCGTCTTAGCCGGCGGCCGCTGAACAATGCGGCCGCGAACCGGGTACGCCTCAGACGTACCGGTTGACGATGTTTTCGAGCAATTCCTGGCGGCCGGATCTGGGCTGCGGCTCGATCTTCTCTTTGACGACGCGCTCGGCGATTTCCTCCAGCGTGCGCTTGCCGGCAAGCATCGCCTTGGCCTCGGCCGAATCCCAGCCGGCATAGCGCTCGGCGAGCGGGGCGGACAGCGCCTTGTCCTCGACCATGCGCGCTGCCGCCTTCAGGCCGCGAGCGCAGCAGTCCATGCCCCCGATATGGCCGATCAGCAGGTCCTGCGGATCGAGCGACTGGCGCCTGAGCTTGGCGTCGAAATTGGTGCCGCCGGTCTTGAAGCCGCCGGCCTGCAGCACCTGGTAGTAGGCCAGAGCCATCTCCGGCACATTGTTGGGGAACTGGTCGGTGTCCCAGCCCGACTGGTAGTCGTTGCGGTTCATGTCGATCGAGCCGAAAATGCCGAGCGCATTGGCCAGCGCCAGTTCATGTTCGAACGAATGGCCGGCCAGGATGGCGTGGCCCTGCTCGATGTTGAGCTTGACCTCGTTCTCCAGTCCGAAACGCTTGAGGAAGCCATAGACGGTGGCGACGTCGTAATCATACTGGTGCTTGGTCGGCTCCTGAGGCTTCGGCTCGATCAGGATGGTTCCTTCGAAGCCGATCCTGTGCTTGTAATCGACGACCAGGTTGAGGAAACGGCCGGCCTGTTCCTGCTCGCGGGCAAGGTCGGTGTTGAGCAGCGTCTCATAGCCCTCGCGGCCGCCCCACAGCACGTAGTTCTCGCCGTTCAGACGCTTGGTGACGTCGATGCAGTGTTTCACCGTCGCCGCCGAATAGGCAAAGACGTCCGGATCGGGATTGGTGGCGGCGCCCGACATGAAGCGGCGGTTGGAGAACAGGTTGGCCGTGCCCCACAGCAGCTTGACGCCGGTCTGCTTCATCTTTCCCGAGAAATAATCGGCGATCTCGTCGAGCCGCGCCGCACTTTCGGAAAAGTCCCGGCCCTCCGGCCGCACGTCGGCATCGTGGAAGCAGAAATAAGGCGCACCCAGCAGCGAAAACATCTCGAAGGCGACGTCGGCCTTGAGCTTGGCCAGCTCCATGGTGTCGGTACCGCCGGCCTTCGGAAACCATGGCCGGTCGAACGTCTGACCGCCGAACGGATCGCCGCCCGGCCAGGCGAAGGAATGCCAATAGGCGACGGCAAAGCGCAGATGGTCTTCCAGCCGCTTGCCGGCGACGATCTCGTCGGGATTGTAGAACCGATAGGCCAGCGGATTGGTCGAATCCGGTCCCTCGTATTTGATCTGTTGGATGTCGCCGAAAAAACCGCTGCTCATGTCTTTTTTCCTCTCGCATGGTTCGGCCTGATTACCTCAGGCGTAATTGGTTTCGCGCTGACGCTGGTCGAAAAGGCTCATGTCAAAGCCACCCAACGAAGGAGACAGACCATGACCGACCTCAACACCATTGCCGAAAACTACATCGCCGCCTGGAACGAGAGCGACGCCGCGCGCAGAAAAGCCTTGCTCGAGGCGACCTTTACCGAGGACGTCGGCTATCGCGATCCGATCATGCGGGGCGACGGCCATGACGGCATCGCGGCGCTGATCGACGGCGTGCAGCAGCGCTTTGCCGGCTTCAAGTTCTCGCTGAAAGGCAAGCCGGACGGCTTCGCCGATACCATCCGTTTCTCCTGGAACCTCGGGCCGGACGGCACCGAATCCGTCATCGAAGGCACCGATATCGGCGTCATCGAAAATGGCCGGCTGAAAAGCGTCACCGGCTTTCTCGACAAGGTGCCGGCACAGTGAGGCCTTCTCGGCAGGCCACGGCGAGGGCGGGAAACCGCTCACGCCGTGGCGCTCCTGATCGCCGGGTAAAGCTGGCGGTAGCGCTGATAGGCATCTGCATAGGCACCGCCGAGGGCGGCGACCGGCTCGACCGTGGCGTCGGTCGCCGGCGCCGTGCACACGGCGCGCGGATCGGCGCCTGTCGCCGCGATCAGGCCAAGCCGGGCCGCTCCGAAGGCGGCGCCGAAATCGCCGTCGGCTGGGATATCGACCGGCAGGCCAAGCGCTGTGGCGATGGCCTTCAGCCAGTAGCGCGAACGCGAGCCGCCGCCGATCGCCGTCACCCGGGTCAGCGTCGTACCGGCTTTGGCCAAGGCTTCGAGGCTGTCGCGGAAAGCGAAGGCGACGCCTTCGAGCACGGCCTGGGTCAGCGCCGCGCGGCCGGACTCGTGGGCAAGCCCGGTAAAGGCGCCCCGAATGACGGAATCATTGTGAGGCGTCCGCTCGCCTGACAGGTACGGCAGGAAGGAGACACCGCTCGGCGCCTGCAGCGCATCGCCGAGTTCGGCGGTCAACTCGCCGGCGCTTTTTCCAGCGATCCCCGACAGCCAGTTGAGCGAATCGGTTGCCGACAGGATGACGCCCATCTGGTGCCAGGTGCCGGGCAGTGCGTGGCAGAATGTGTGCACCGCGCTTTCCGGATTGGGCAGATACGACGCGTTGGCGGCAAAAAGCACGCCCGACGTGCCGAGCGAGACGAACGCCTGCCCGGCGCCGACCGTGCCCATGCCGCAGGCCGAGGCCGCGTTGTCGCCGGCCCCGCCGGCGATCGGGATGCCCGCCTGCATGCCCCATCTGGCGGCCAGTTCGGCGCGCAAGGCACCGGCCTTGGCCGTGCCTTCGACCAATGACGGCATCTGGCTTTCGTCGAGCGACGTGACCGCGAGCAGTTCGGAGGACCAGGCGCGTTTGCCGACATCGAGCCACGACGTGCCAGCCGAATCCGACATTTCCGAAATATGCTCGCCGGCGAGCCAGAGCCGCAAAAAGTCCTTCGGCAGCAGGACCTTTGCCACCTTGGCGAAAACAGCCGGTTCGTTGTTTTTCACCCAGGCCAGCTTCGGCGCGGTGAAACCGGGAAAGACGATGTTGCCGGTCAGCTTGCGAAAGCGCGGGTCGGCATCGAGCGCGGCCGCCTCGGCGTGGCTGCGTGTGTCGTTCCATAGAATGCAGGGGCGCAGCACCTGGTCGGCGGCATCGAGCAGAGTGGCGCCATGCATATGGCCGGAAAGGCCGATGCCTTTGACCGCCGCGAGTTCCTTCGCATGCATTGACCGCAGCTCGCCGACCGCCGCTTCGCAGGCGCGGATCCAGTCGGCCGGGTTCTGCTCGGACCAGCCGGGATGCGGGCGCGACACGTCGAGCGGCGCATGGCCGGAACCGACGATGCTCTGCCTTGCATCGATCAGCAGCGCCTTGACGCCCGACGTGCCGAGATCGAGGCCGAGATACATGTTTCCTCCCATGTCCGTCATGCCTGGCGGCGACGGTCTTTCTTGCTTCGCTGCCCAGTCCTGTGACACGGGCGGCGAAGATATCCCGGCAATCGTGCCGCCGGAAACGCACCCCGGTCAACACGCGAAGATTTTTTCGACGCTCGAAAAAATCTGGTCGGGGCAGTTTTTAAGGCAAGATGTGGCCGTGGTCAATTCGCCGCGAGAGCGGTTGCACGCCGTGAAAACAGTGCCGACAACGGGCTGTCCGGCCGTGCCAGCGCGCGTTCCGCCGCAAGCGCCCTCGCCATCGCGCCATCACCGGAACGCAATGCCGCTTCGATCAGCGTCAGGTCGATGACGTCGCGTTGTGCGTGGCTGCCGCCGAAGCGATGGGCGATTGCCCGGATCGGCCGGATCAGGCGTATCGTCCCGGCATAATTGCCCTCGCCGAATGCCTTGATGGCGAGCGTCAGGGGATGGCCGACATCCCTGGTGAAAGCAGCGTTGTCGTCCTTGCCGCGCATCGCCTCGCGCTGCGCCTCGAGCAAGTTGCGGGCCGGCGCTTCGAGGCCGGCACCGACAAACGCCATCATCGCGTGGGCGTCGTTGAAGGCATAGTGGCCGGCGCTGGCCATGGGCAACCAGTTGGCGGCGAGCGTCGCCCAGCGCTCGCCGACATCGACGCCACCGAGATGCAGCCGCCACAGGATCGCCGAGGCATCGACCATGTTGAGCGCCAGCGTCGAGCGCTCGCCATAGATCGGCCCGTCATAGAGCGCCAGCACCTCGTCGATTTCGCCGAGATCGTAGTGGAACAGCGCCAGGTGCCACCAATTGTGCACCTGCAGGAAACTTTCCCGCGTCCACGCTTCGGGATTGGCGCGCATCCACAGAATGCCGTCCTTTTGCCGGCTCTGCATCTCCATGACATGGGCCACCGCATGCTGGGCCCAGCCGTCGCGCGGCTCGAGATCGACCGCCGTGCGGCCAAGTTTTTCGGCGCGCGCGTAATCGCCCATTTCCTCCAGGCCAAAGGCCTGCATGCCGAGTATGGCGTGATAGCCCGGCATGTCGCTCTGCCAGGACGGCAGCGCGCGACCGATGCGGTCGCGCAGCATGCGCGCATTGCCGGTGAAGAAGTCGATCTGGTGGCCGGTCTGCAGCGCCAGCGCATCGAGCGGAAACTCGATGGCGATATCCTCCAGCACGCGGGCGGCCTCGTGCCAGCGTCCCTCCGCAAGGTGGCCAAGGGCGGCGACATGCGCCTGCTCGCGTGTTGTCGCGGCAAGCGGCAGCGCCGCCTCGTGACATGCCTTGGCCACCGCCGTCGCCTCACGCTCTGTGGCGAGGCCAAAGAGATAACCCTTGAACACATGCGCCATGACGAAGCCGGGATCTTCGGCGATTGCCCGGTCAACGGAACCGACCGGATCGCCGATGAAGCACTGCAATTCGCGAACAGCCCGGCTGTAGGACGAGAGCCCGGCCTCCGTCGCGCCAGACAGTGTCAGGCCGAATGCATCGCTCACCGCCATGGTCCGTCCTCAGTTGCCCGAGCGCATCGCCACTGTCGCGATGCCGGCGCCGACCAGCAGCGTGCCGCCGGTGCGGTTGAAGATGCGGATCGCCTTTGGGTTGTGCACCACGTTGCGCGCCCTTGCCGCGATCAGCGCATAACCGAAGGCATTGGCGAAGGCGAGCGCCAGGAAGGTCGTCTCGAAGATCAGCATTTGTGTCCAGAAATCCGCATACCGGTCGAGGACTGCGGCAGGAAGGCGACAAAAAAGGTGATGCTTTTCGGATTGAGCGCGGTAACCAGCCAGGCGTGCGCCGTCATTTTCGCCGATGACACCGCATCGGTGCGCGGCTCGGCCCGGAGCGCACCGCCGGCGCGAAACAGCTTGATGCCGAGATAGATCAGATAGCCGGCGCCGATCACCTTCAGCACGGTGAATACGGTGGCGGACGCCGCCAGCAGCGCGCCGATGCCCAGCATCGACAATGTCATCGCGGTGAAGTCGCCGAGCGCCACGCCGACTGCCATCGGCAGCGCGGTGCGCCAGCCCTGGCCGAGCGCATAGGACACCACCAGCAGGATGGTTGGACCTGGAATGACCAGAAGGACTGCCGAGGCAGCGGCAAAAGCGGCCCAGTTTTCGAAGGACATTTTCTTCTCCTTGAGCTCAAAGAAGAGGATAAATCCTTGGCCTCGCGCAGATGTAAAGAGGCAAAATCGAAAAAGCCCCCTCGTTAACGCCAGGCGGCCGGCCTTCACGCTTTTTCAACCATGATTGGCGAAAATGCCTGCTATACGGCCGGAGCGTGTTTCCCGCCGACAGCGTAGGGTTTGGGTAAATGCGTGAGTTGCCGCACGGTCTGTCGCTGCCGCATAATGGCGACGCAATCGAAACCGAAATACAGCTTTCCCGTCGCACGGTGCTGTCCGGCGCCGGTGCGCTGGCGCTGCTCGGCGTCGCCGGCTGCAGCCAGACGCTGGATCTGCCGTCGCTCCAGCTCGACGACGTCACCACCGGCTCGATCCGGCCCATCCGTCCGAGTATCAGCGTCGACAAGAACATTACCAGCCCCGACGTGATGTACGCTTCGCTCACCGACGGTGGCTTCAATGTGCCGGAAGTGCCCTACCTCAAGGTCAAGCCGGAGTTCCGCCGCCAGATCGTCGTCGATCCGACCGGCGAGCAACCCGGCACCATCGTCGTTCACTCGCAGGAACGGCTGCTCTATCTGGTGCAGCCCGGCGGCGAGGCGATCCGTTACGGCGTCGGCATCGGCAAGGACGGATTCCGCTGGTCCGGCCGCGCCAACATCCAGTACGGCAAGGAATGGCCGGTCTGGACCCCGCCGCCCGAGATGATCGCCCGCAGGCCGGAACTGGTGAAATGGCAAAGCGGACAGCCGGGCGGCCTCGACAATCCGCTCGGCGCGCGTGCCCTCTACATCTATCAGAACGGCAGCGACACCGGCTATCGCATCCACGGCTCGCCCGAATGGTGGAGCATCGGCCAGGCGATGTCGTCGGGCTGCGTGCGCCTGATCAACCAGGACATCATCGACCTCTACAGCCGCGTCTCCAAGAAAAACCCGGTCGTCGTCGTCTGAACGGCGGCTTCGCCTTCAGCGATCACTCTGCCGTTGCGCGATGCCGCAAGACAGGCGAATGTGCCTGCGATTTCATCGCCCGGGAGACGTGAACAATGGCCGGAACTTTTGTCATCGCGCAAGGCGGCGGCCCGACCGCCGTCATCAACCAGACCGTGGTGGGTGCTGCGCTCGAAATCCGCAAGCGGCATCCCGGCACCAAGGTGCTGGGATCCATCCACGGCGTGCGCGGCATTCGTGACGGCAATTACGTCGATCTTTCCGCCATCCCCGAGGATCGCCTGCGGCTGATCGCGGCGACACCGAGCGCCGCGCTTGGTTCGACGCGCGACAAGCCGGATGCCGCCTATTGCGACCTCATCCTCAACGGCTTGAAGAAAGCCGGTGCCGACGCCTTCATCTATATCGGCGGCAACGACACCTCGGGCACGCAGCAGATCCTCACCGACGCCGCCGGCGGCAAGATCGCCTTCGTGCATGCGCCGAAAACCATCGACAACGATCTCGAGGAGAACGATCACACGCCCGGCTTCATGTCGGCGGCCGAGTTCGTCGCTGGAGCATTCCTTTCGGTCGATCTCGATTTCCGCGCTCTGCCGGGCATCTATGTCGGCATTGTCATGGGGCGGCATGCCGGTTTCCTGACGGCCGCGTCCGCGGCCTGGCAGCTCGATCAGGACAGCGGCCCGCATCTCGTCTACGTGCCGGAGCGGCCGTTCTCGGCGGCCGGTTTCATCGACGACGTTCGTGCAACGCTCGACCGCCACAAGCGCTGCATCGTCGCCGTCTCCGAAGGCGTCAGCACCGCCGACGGCAAGGCGCTGGTCGAAAGCCTGGTGCCGCCGGAAAGGCTGGAGCGCGACCAGCACGGCAACGTCAAGCTGTCGGGCAGCGACCTGCCGGCAGCCTTGGAGCGCGCGCTCGCCGAAGGATTGCCGGGCAAGCGGGCGCGCGTCGATGCGCTCGGCTATATGCCGCGCGGCTATGTCGGCGCCATCAGCGCGGTGGACGCGCAGGAGGCCTTCGATGCCGGTGCCTTCGCGGTCACGGTGGCCGACGAGGGCGGCGGTTCGGTGGCGCTGCAATATGACGGCAACAAAACCGTGCTGAAGAAGGTGCCGCTGAAGAACGTCGCCGGCAAGACGCGCCATATGCCGGATGATTTCATGCTGCCGGACGTCAACCGGCTGTCCGATGCGGGGATGGCCTATCTGAAGCGGCTGGTCCCGCAAAAGTACAAGGTCGGCAAGCCGTTCGTCTGATGCCGGCCTTGATCTGATGGACAGCTGGTTCAGCAAAACCATCGTCAACGCCAATACGACGATGCTGACCGAGCCCTTCGTGCACGAATTCGTGCGCGCCAACATCTGGCATCTGCGCGGCCGCGATGTCGACCTGCTGGTCGACACCGGCATGGGGATCTGCCCGCTGGCGCCGCAGATCGACACGCCGTCCGGCAAGCCGCTGCTCGTCGTCGCCACGCATATCCATCTCGATCATGTCGGCTCGCTGCACGAGTTTCCGCTGCGGGCAGGGCCGCGCCACAGCGCCGCACAGTTCGACAGCATGGATGAAGCGGTGACCTACGCCTACATGTTCCATGATCTGGAAGGCGCCGTCTCCAGGCTGCCGGCAAAGGGCTGGAAGGCGGCCGATTACAGGATTCAGCCGGCGCCTCTGGCCCGGACCCTGGACGAGGGCGATAGGATCGACCTCGGCGACCGCCAATTCCGCGTCCTGCATCTGCCCGGCCACTCTCCGGATTCGATCGCGCTGTTCGACGAGGCTGACGGCCTGTTCTTCGCCGGCGACGCCATCTACGACGCCATGCTGATCGACGACCTGCCGGATTCGGATCGTGCCGCCTATCGCCGCACGATGCAGCGCCTGCTCGAGCTGCCGATCCGGATCGGCCATGGCGGCCATGGACCGAGCTTCGATGGCAGGCGGATGCGCGAGATCGCCACCACCTATCTCAGCCGGACCGACCGGAAAGGCGAATAGGAGGCCTCGGCTGAGGCGGCGCAAATCTGAGGCGATTTGTCTTGGGCAGCTATTTTGTTCTTGCTTTGTGCCGGCAGCTATGCTACTAATATCGGTATGGTGCTGATTCGCCCCAACCGACCCGCCCCTCCTGAGGCGGGTTTTGTATTTTCGGGTTTCGGCGGCAACGCCGCGAGGCGGTTGCCGGCTGGAAATTAAATCTTCGTAATATTATCTGGAAACCATAATCGGCGCCCTAGATGCGGGGCTGTCGATCCGGTCGGCTGCCGTGACAGGCGAGACAGGCAAGGCCGACGACCGACGCGCCGACGAATTGTTCCGGTGACGGAACGTTGCGGCGCTCCGCCAATCTCTCGCCCGGACAACGGCCATGTCACCAATCCACACCCTTCGCAGACATCGCGTCGCCGCTTTGCTGGGCGCCGCGCTGATCGTCAGCCCCTTCGCCCTGTCTTTCGCTCCCAGGCTGAATGATGTCCTGGCGGCAACAGTGACCCCACCTGTCACCGGCATGACGGCGCCCCGCGGCTCGTTCGCTCCGGTCGTGGCGGCCGACAAACCGGCAGTGGTGACCATCACGACGGTCATGAAAGTACAACAGCCGGACACGATGAGCGACGCCTCTCCCTTCGGCGGAAACTCGCCTTTCGACGATTATTTCCGCCGCTTCTTCGGTGACCAGGGACTGCCCGCCCCCAAGACACCGCCGGAACAGGCGCCCCGCACCGAGGCTCTCGGCTCAGGCTTCATTGTCGGCGCCGACGGCATGATCGTCACCAACAATCACGTCGTCGACGGCGCCCAGTCGGTCAAGGTGATGCTCGACGACGGCACCGAGCTTCCCGCCAAATTGATCGGCCATGACACGAAGAACGACCTTGCCGTGCTCAAGGTCAACGCCGGCAAGCCCTTGCCGACCGTCAAATGGGGCGATTCGGACAAGCTCATGCCGGGCGACCAGGTGCTCGCCTTCGGCAATCCTTTCGGCCTTGGCACCACGGTCACCGCCGGCATTGTCTCGGCGCGCGGCCGCGATCTGCACAGCGGCCCGTTTGACGACTTCATCCAGATCGACGCACCGATCAACCGGGGCAATTCCGGCGGCCCGCTGACGGATGTGTACGGCGATGTCGTCGGCATCAACACCGCGATCTTTTCGCCGAATGGCGGCAGCGTCGGCGTCGGCTTCGCCATCCCCTCGGACCAGGCGCAAAAGGTCGTCGCCAAGCTGATGAAGGGCGGCTCCATCCAGTACGGCTATCTCGGCGTCCAGATTCAGCCGGTGACGCCTGATGTGGCGAGCGCCATCGGCCTCGATCACCCTACCGGCGTGCTGGTCGCGCAGGTCAGCGACGGATCGCCGGCCGCCAAGGCCGGCATCGAGACCGGCGATGTCATTACCAGCTTCGCCGGCCAGGACATAAAGGATCCGAGGGATCTGTCGCGCGCCGTCGCTGACGTTGCGCCTGGCACGAGGGAAGCCCTCAATGTCTGGCGCAAGGGGAAAAGCCTGCAGATCTCCGTCGAGATCGGGCGCAACGAAGACGACACGGCGACGGGATCGGTGACCGGCGATTCAGGTCAGCCGTCGACGGGGCAGGGCCTTCGCGCACCGGCGCTCGGTCTCGGCCTGATGGACGTCACTCCGGATGTGCGCCAGGCAATGAACCTGCCGGAAAACCAGCACGGCGCACTGGTCGAGCGCGTCGACCCGAACAAGGCGGCGTCGGCTTCCGGCATCCAGCCCGGCGACATCATCGTCGGCGTCGACCAGACCCCGGTGAGGAGCGCCAGACAGGCAAATCAGGCGATTGTGCAGGCTGCCAAATCCGGCAAGAAATCGGTGCTGCTGCTTGTCGAGCGTGGCGACGCCCAGATGTTCGTGGCCGTCCCCTTCGCCAGCGGCTGAAGCGGGCGCCGCGCTGCCAAGATCAATGTAGAGCATTGCCGCCAGGCCGGAGCCAAGATTTCTGTTGCCCGCGCTCGCGTCTTCGAGAAAACTGACAAAGCTCGATTGGACCTTGCGCAAACGGATATTCTAGATGGTTACCCGAGGCTTCTCTTCCGGACGAAAGCCGCCGACGGATACGGATGCACGTATCCCGCCGGGGCAGTATCTCGAGCAAGGTTTCCCGGTCCTGTCGGCCGGCCCGACGCCGCATGTGCGCACCGAGGATTGGTCGTTCACGCTTAAGCACGGGCCGCGGCCGATCAAGAAGTGGAACTGGGCCGAGTTCAACGCGCTGCCCTTGACCAAGATGACGCGCGACATCCATTGCGTCACCGCATGGACCAAGTTCGACACGGCGTGGCAGGGCGTGCTCGTCGACGACATTCTTGCCGACGCCGGCATCGAGCCGCCCACCGCCTTCACGCTGGCGCTGGGTTTCGACGGCTATTCCACCAACGTGCCGACGAAGGATCTCACCGGCGGCAAGGCGATGGTGGCACTGCTTTACGAGGGCAAGCCGATCACTCCCGACCATGGCGGCCCGGCCCGGCTGCTCGTTCCGCATCTCTATTTCTGGAAATCGGCCAAATGGCTGAACGGGCTGCAGTTCACAGAGCGTGACGAGCCGGGTTTCTGGGAGTTGCGAGGCTATCACATCTATGGCGATCCGTGGCGCGAGCAGCGCTACACGAACGATCCATGAGCGACGCACCGGCGGCGCAGTCGCCCTGGCAGGCGGTCACCATCACCCGCATCCAAAAGCGCACGCCGCGCGTCACCAGCTTTTTCCTGCAGCCGTCGCGGCCCTTCGTCTATCGTGCCGGACAGCATGTCGATGTCAGGCTGACGGCGCCGGACGGCTATCAGGCGCGCCGCTCCTACTCCATCGCCTCGGCGCCGGAGACCGGCGAGACCATCGAGCTGGCGATTGAAAAACTCGAGGACGGCGAGGTCTCGCCGTTCTTTCACGAGATCGCGGCGGTGGGCGACGAGGTCGAATTGCGCGGGCCGCTCGGCGGCCATTTCGTCTGGTCCGACGGCGATGGCGGCCCGCTCCTGCTCGTCGGCGGTGGGTCGGGCGTGGTGCCGCTGATGTCGATGCTCCGTCACCGGGCGATGCGGGGATCGCTGGTCGCCACCGCCCTGGTGTTTTCGGCGCGGGTCTGGGACGAGGTGATCTTTCGCGACGAACTAATCGACCTCGCCGAGCGCAGGGATGGCTTCGACCTGGTGCTGACGCTGACGCGCGAGCCGGCCCGCCGTCCGGCGGATTATGCGCGGCGGGTCGACGCCGCGATGATGGTGCAAGCCATGACCAGGCTGCCGGCGCCGCCGAAGCTCGCCTTTGTCTGCGGCTCGAACGCATTCGTGACGGCCGCCGCCGAGGCACTGATCGATGCCGGGGTGCCTGCGGCACTAATCCGCACCGAACGTTACGGGGTCTGACCCGGTTCTGCTTGCCCGGTTGCTGCCTTCGTTGGGCGGCATAAGGCAGGCCAAAAGCAGCCGCAACGCCGACGCCGCATTCGGCCGAAATGGTTAACGATTCGACAAAGAACCTCGGCTGCGACTTTTATCGGTTTAAAAAATCGAACCGAACGGTTCGTTTCTGTTGACAATGCGTGCAGGACGCTGTGAACGCTGCCTCCCAAGTCATCTTGCAGCCAGACCGAGGCGATAGACTATCTGCTTGACATTAAACGATAAAAATGTGGCGAAGGGAATCTCTGGCACAATTTCAAGGTGTAGATTCTTGGTCCACACCAAAAAACTTCGTGATTGGAAACTGGCCATTGGCTTTCCCACATCGGGGCTGTCCGAACGACGCGAATTCCCCCCAAGGCACGCCGCTAGACGGACGGAAAACTAAGATACTGGAGTACTAAAAAATGAAAAAGATCGCTCTTGCCGCCGTCGCCGTTTTGGCCATCACCGGCAGCGCCTTCGCTGGCAGCGACAACTTTGGTTCCAAGGGTGCGAACCAGCCTGCCGCTGCGGTCGACAGCTCGTATACGGCTTCCATTCAGAAGCCGGCTCATGCTGACCAGCAGGCTGTCCAGGGCGCCGACCGTAACCTCTTCGGCAACAACTAACAGCCGATCCCAGCATCAGGGCGGGGGGCATATCCGCCGTCCGGGGATCTGAAAAATTCAGGAGTATTAAGATGAAAAAGATCGTTCTTGCTGCCGCCGCCGTTTTGGCCATCACCGGCAGCGCCTTCGCCGGCAGCGACAACTTTGGTTCCAACGGAGCCAACCCGCCTGCTGTCTCGGTCGACAGCTCCTACACGGCTTCCGTCAAGACGTCGAACCAGGCTGAAAAGCAGCCGGTTGTCCAGGGCGCCGACCGTAACCTCTTCGGCAACAACTAACAGCCGATCCCACCATCAAGGCGGCGGCATGCCCGCCGCTTGATTTCGAAAATCCAGGAGACCCAAAATGAAAAAGATTGTTCTTACTGCCGCCGCGCTCTTGATTGCCGCCGGCAGCGCTTATGCCCGCAACGACAATGTTGGCGGGACCGACATCAACAAGCAGTCGACCGTCAACGTCGACAAGACGCAGACGTATTCGGTGCGGGACAGCAACTCGCCGATCTACAAGCTGCTGAATTCGTCTGGCGATGTGCCCAAGTCCGCGCCTCAGGGCGCCGACCGCAACCTCTTCGGCAACAACTAGAGCAATTCCAGGAAAAGTGTGAAACGGTTTTCCCGGGAAAAGCGTGTAGCGCTTTCCCTTGGGAATTGCGTCAAAACAAGGAGATAGAGCGGTTCGGCGTTCCGTGAAACGATGAACCGCTCTATCGGCCGAACTGGAATTCCAGACAAGAGCGGCGGGCCCAGGCCCCCCCGCTTTTTGCATTGTTGGGGGGATAAATGCAGGGTGAATCCCCCCTTTGTTTTGGTTTAATGAGCGCGCAAAAGCGCCCCGGCGCGGG
>NZ_JAMYLV010000051.1:0-28486 GCF_040318195.1 Mesorhizobium sp. M1273
TGATCAGCGTTGCGACGACGTCGGCGACGGCGAGGTCGATGCCGCGCTTGAGGTCCATCGGGTTCATGCCGGCGGCAACCGCCTTGTGGCCTTCCTGGACGATTGACTGCGCCAGAACGGTCGCGGTCGTGGTGCCGTCGCCGGCGATGTCGTTGGTCTTCGAAGCAACTTCGCGCACCATCTGCGCGCCCATGTTTTCGAACTTGTCTTCAAGCTCGATTTCCTTGGCGACGGTGACGCCGTCCTTGGTGATGCGCGGTGCGCCGAACGACTTGTCGATGACGACGTTGCGGCCCTTGGGGCCGAGCGTGACCTTCACCGCGTCGGCGAGGATGTTGACGCCGCGCAGCATGCGCTCACGAGCGTCGCGGGAGAATTTTACGTCTTTGGCAGCCATTTTTTACTCCTGGGCATTTCGCCCGAAATTCAGATTGGATGGTGCGGATGAAAGGCGGCGGCGTGTCAGCCGATGACGCCCATGATGTCCGCTTCCTTCATGATCAGAAGGTCTTCGCCATTGAGCTTGACTTCGGTGCCCGACCACTTGCCGAACAGGATGCGGTCGCCGGCCTTGACGTCCAGCGGGACGAGCTTGCCGACCTCGTCACGGGCGCCGGAACCGATGGCGATGATCTCGCCTTCCTGCGGCTTTTCCTTAGCCGTATCGGGGATGATGATCCCGCCGGCGGTCTTCGCTTCGGACTCGACGCGGCGAACGACCACGCGGTCATGCAGCGGCCGGAAATTCGACTTTGCCATTTTTGGATTTCCCTGGTGCGGATGTTGAACGGTTCTCCGTTGCCGGAGCGTGGTTAGCACTCACCAGAAGCGAGTGCTAACGCGGCAGTGAGATAGGCCGTAGGCTCCTGCTAGTCAAGACGGAATAGGGACGGGCGAAGAGCAAACGAGCGTGGAAGCACCGAGCCCTTTACGTAAAGACGTCGGAGATCGGACATGGATGGGGCGGCTCACCATTTGTAACTGAAGGCTTTATTCATTTGGCACGATTGGTGCAGCGGACGATCCGCAAACGTTGCGCGCGACAAATATGAGAGGTGAGCGCCATCAGGACTCTTGCGGTTAACGGGTCCACTCGGTGTTTACGGTGTTGGCCGCCGCGCGGGCGCCAGGACTCCGGCCATCCCGATAGTCACCAATCCAATCTGCGGAGAACAGGAGGCAAGATGAGAGCGATAGTCAGCATGAACTCGAATTTGAAATGTTTGGCCAAAGCAACTGCCATCGCCTTGCTCTGGAGGGTCACGGCTACGTCGGCGGACGAAGGTATGTGGATGCCGGGCCAGACTGCGGAAGTGGGCGCGGCCATGCGGCCGTCTGGACGCTGACCCGCTCAACGCGATCGTATCACTGGGCGGATGCTCCGCCTCGTTCGTCAGTCCACAAGGGCTGGTCGCAACCAATCATCACTGCGTGTTCGAATCCATCCAATACCACAGCAAGGAGGGCCAGGACTATCTCACAGACGGCTTTCTGGCGAAGAGCCCTGGGTGAAGAATTGCCCGCGGCGCCAGGCAGCCGAATCCATGTGATCGAGGACATGCGGGATGTGACCGCCGAAATGCTCAAGGGCGTCTCGGACAAGCTGAATGGGTTTGCCCGCTATGAGCGGCTCGCCACGAACCGCAAGGCCCTGATCGCCGCATGTGAAGGACAGCCCAATCGCCGCTGCGACGTAGGGGCCTATTATGGCGGCGCCTCCTACTATCTCCAGCAGAAGCTCGAAATCGAGGACGTGCGCCTTGTCTATGCGCCCGCGCTCGGCATCGGTAACTTCGGCGGCGAAACGGACAATTGGATGTGGCCGCGCCACACAGGCGACTTCGGCTTTTATCGCGCCTATGTCGCTCCTGATGGTTCCTCCCGGCCATATGCGCGCGACAATGTGGCTTACCGCCGAAGAGTTGGCTACCCATAGCCTGTGCAGGCGTCAAGGAAGGCGACCTTGTGATGGTCGCCGGCTTTCCCGGCGCAACCCACCAGTTCCTGACGGCGGATGAAGTCCGGTTCAACTTCGCGCAATTCGAACCACGGTTGCAGCGTTCGCTCTCGGATTATGCCGCCCAGATCAAAAGGCAACGGCAGGCAATCGCGAGGCGCAGATCCATTGACCGCCCGCTTCACAAATGGCTCGGCCTAAAACGCATGGGAAAAGCAGAAAGGGCAACAGATCGGCACCAGAATGAATATGGCCGCGCGAACTGACAGACGCGCCAACAATCGGCATCTCGCATGGTCGGTGGCACTGGACGTGGCGCCCACCCTGCTGGCGCGACTCCCCATCAGGTCGTCGGGGTTTCGCTGGCGAAAAAAACTTCCGCGTGTCTCTGCGCGATCCATCCCGCTTGCGCGTGCCTAGTCAACCAAAAAACTGACCATCTGCAGGATCAGGATCAGCAAAAAAAGCCAAAGGCAGACGCCAAAACAGCTGCCTGCAGGACGATGCGTTGTTTCTTACCCACAGTTCCCCCGGGAGAGAGTCTGATGATAACCCTTAAAAAAGGGCGCCCGGGAACAGGGCGCCCTTCTCATCGACGAAATGCTCGGATTGGAGGTCCGTGATCAAGCAATTCGCCGAAACCTCTACAAGCCTCACCACAATGGTTCAGCCGCGAATTGAAGGCTCGCAGTTACCGCTTCGAACGCGGCAACGGGCTCTTCAATCCTCAGAACGAGCGCTGGAAGCGGAGGAGACCGCCGACGCTGTTCTTCTTGTCGGCATTGGTCCAGTTAGAGAAGTCCACATCCCCGAACTTGCCAGCGTGGAGATAGTCGACTTCGGCCGTGATCGTCAGACCAGGAACGATATCGTAGGCGACATTGGCGGCAATGCCGAGGTTCTTCCACTCGTCATACGCCGCCTGAAGGTTGAAAGAGGTCTTCTCGTTGAACTTGTAGGTGCCGCCGCCCCAGACGGCCCAGTTGCCACCCCACTGCTTGTAGAAGCCGCGGCCGCCGGCAGGAATGGCGTAGGTCCCGTCGGTTAGGTTGTCGTCGGTCCCATAGCCAGCCATAATGAAAAGGGACAGTTCGTTGGTGGCGTTCACATCCAAGCGGACCTTGCCGGCTACCTCTTCGTAGTTGCTGTCGTAAGCCACGACGCCGCTGATGGCGCCCCAGCCCTGCGTGTACTTCACGCCGCCGACAAGATGCGGAACGTAGCTGTCGATCGTGCCGACGACGCCAGAACCCTCTTCGAGCGATACCACGGCGGAGAAGCCATTGCCGGCGTCGAAGTAGTACTGCACGACGTTGGTGTCGAAATCGCCGTAGGGAACGAGCGTATCGTTGAGGACGTTGCCGGCATAGCCGATAAACGTATCGAACGCCGATTCGTCCTTGCCGACGCGAAGGCCACCGAGCTGGATCCAGGCGAAGTTTAGTGTGATGCCCCTGTTGAAGGCATAGTTCTGGGGACTGTCGGGACCCGAATAGGCGTTGCGGTTACCGAAATTGAATTTGGTCTCGGTGTATGTCTTCAAAGTACCGAGTTCGGTTTCCTGGCCGGTCCAAGTCCTTAGGTCAAAGCGGGCGTTCTTGCGCCAGGTGCCCTGGTCGCTGCCGTCTTGGACGTCGTGGGTCCGCGCCCCGTCGTAGGAGCCAACGTCGCCAGCGCTGATGTCGTAACGGACATAGCCGCCGATGCGCAGGCAGGTTTCGGTGCCGGGGATGTAGAAGTAGCCCGAGCCATATACGTCGCAGATCTTGACGTATTCAGCCGGTTCCGGCTCGGCGACCGTCACCGCGTCGGCGGCGCGAGCACCGGAAGCTGCGATCAGAGCCGCAGCTGAGCCGAGAAGAAGGCTCTTGATGTTCATAATTGATCTCCATTCAATGATTTGAAAAGGGCGAGGACGTCGATGGACGAACCGCTCCCTGTCCCCACGATCGAAAAAGATGCGCATCGCGATGCATCCTTCCCGGCTCGAACGCTATTCGCTGAGCGAATTAGTGCAAGTTCAAATTCCGTCTGCCAACCATATATAGAAGTATCCGTTGCATTATTGCCACTAAATCTACTGTATTACTTGCACAAATTGAACAACTATACATTTGCACAAATCGCACAATTGGTACATCTGCTTGTGCGCACTTACATAATGCGCGGACAGCCATCGGCATCCGGCCAATTGTCAGATAGATTCAATCAGAGAAACAGCCTGGGCGGCGGATGTAACAACTTCTGTGTTCATACCTTCTCTGAGCAATTCGATAGGGACGCGACCCTTGAGAAGAGGCGAGGGGCTGATCAGCCACAGCCAAGCCAGTCTGGGATCGGAGATCGAGGAAAGGACCTGCCTGATTCCGGGCATAGGCCTGCCGTCGATGAACTGAGCTAGGGGAAATACATGCTTACGGGAGCCTCTCCGAAAGGCAACCACATCATTGTGTTGCTGCCACCAATACAAAGTGGACCGCGGTATTCCAAAACGTCTCTCGAGATGCGTCGACCCCGCAACTGGACCGGCCCATTCTGCAATGCGCGCGCCTTCTCTCGGGCAATCTTTCAGAACCGGATGCCCGAGCGGATGATCGGCTGCCCGTGGTCGCGAAGCGATCTCACCCGCCTGGGCGTTTAGCCGTCGCGCTGCTTCGGCCTCGAGCCTACCAAGAAATTCGGCGGCCACGACGGTCAATTCGTTGGAAGGAGAACCAGAAGGCGCAACAGCAGCCTTGTCACCCTGCTTCGCCTCATCGCATTGGGCAAGAATGCGCTGCACCTCCCTCATGACAAAGCTTGAAAGCTCGGTCTGGCGCTTTTCATCCCCAAGATCACTCGACGCGGACATATCTGGCTTTCCCAATAGCATTCCCTCAGCAAGCCTCCGAAAGAGCGTTGAAGACATGAAGTTGGGGGGACGGCGATGTGTTGCGTTTTCGTATGCGCGCAACCTAGCAGCCGTCTTGCGGCTTCAACTTTTGCCTCTCAATAAAAAGGGAAGAACATCAATTGACGACCGTCTTGCCCCCCCACGATCGAAACAGACGCACATCGCAGTGCACGCTTCACAGTGGGACGCTATCCGCGATGCTCATTTGTGCAAGTTTAAAGTTTAGCTTGCCAGCTTTATATAATTAGACGTTTCTTTTATGCAACACTTTTCCATTGTTACTTGCACAAATCGAACGTATCGCACATTTGGACGAGCTGTACATTCGACAGCGACTTTGACGCACGTGTTTACTGGCGGTATACATCCTTCACCGTTGCCGCAAGGCATTGGCCCACTCGCGCGGCACCTCCTTCACGACAAAGGTTGAAAGCCCGTCCTCGGGCGTTTCATTTCCAAGATCACTTCGATCCACTCATACGGGCTTCCCGAGCGAGACCGTGGGTTCGGACGGTGCGAATGAATTTCTCGTTATAATCGAATTGATTATAAGGGTATATTTCTACGTTGAGTATAAAGGATGTCAAGCCCGTCCGGGCGACCGCCGTTTCGTCGAGGACATGGTGGCGGAAGCGATAAAGCTTCGCCGGCCGACCGCCGGTGTCAAAAGCACTTTCGCCGGTCTCCTCCACCAGTTCCTGCTGCTCCATCAACCGGCGAAAGTTCTGCTGAAGCGCCCCTGCCGATGTAATCGTCAACGCCGTCCGCGTCAGCGCATTGCCATCGGCGAGAAGCCGACGACATTGTTGATGACGAACGTAACGATCCGCGGCTTCAGACAGGAATGTGCGCTTCGTCCAGATGGATGGAGTGGGCTGGCAGGTTCCGGGCGGCCGCGCCGTTGAGGATGCAGCATCGAGAGCCGCGCTCGCCGAGGATGACATAGGTCGAGATTCGCGCGCCGGAAGTCTTGCTCCATGTCTCCACGAATCCATTGGCAGGATCCCGGGTTCTTCGCGTGGTCAGGGTCGAGCAGTATCGAACCGTGGTAGTTGAGGTTTGCTTCGGTGACGTGGATGCCGTGCAGCTTGCCGGCGACTATTTTTTCGCATTGGTCCCGTTGTCCTATTCATCTCACAAAGTCAGTCCTGATGTTGAGCAGCTTCGCTGGGCTAAATCCCGACGAGGAGCGCCCCGCCGCTGAGTCCCGCACCTGCCGCCGCCAGGAGTATTTTCTCGCCCGGCCGAAACGGCTCCGCTTGATTGGCGAGCGACAGTGAGAGCGGGATCGTCGCGGCGGAAGAGTTGCCATATTCGGCGATCGTCTTGACGATCAGGTGATCGGCAACGCCGAGGTTTCGCCCGACCGCATCGAAAATGCGAGCATTGGCCTGATGCGGCACGAACCGGTCGACATCCTGTGGTCGCACTCCGGCAGCGGCTAGCGCGCTTATCGAGCAATCGGTCATCATCTCGACGGCCTTTGCGAACACTTCGCGGCCGTCGGTCATCGTCATTCGGGTTTGCGCGAGGTCGAGGTCACCGTGGAACGGCTTGTTGCTTCCTCCTGCGGGAATCTGGACCAGCCCGTATCGCGAGCCGTCCGAATCCACAGAGGCACCGAGAATCCCCCGATCAGTATCCTCGCAGGGACCGATCACGAGGGCGCCGGCGGCATCGGCAAACAGCACGGCGCTGGCGCGCTCAGAGGGATTGATGCGGCGGCTGAGGATATTGGCGGCGATAATAAGGCTCGCTTTGCCGTGCAGGCGGGTAAATCCGTCCGCAAACATCAGCGCATAGATGAAGCCGGCGCAGGCGCCGGTGAGATCGATCGCGCCGGCGCGGCCGAGCCCCAGCCGATGTGCGACCAGGGGCGCGCTGGGCGGCAGGAGGTGATCGGGCGTCGAGGTGGCAAGCAGCAGCAGACCGATGTCGTGGCGCGCAATGCCGGCGCTGGCCAGCGCCATCGCGCCGGCCTGCGCAGCAAGACCAGACAGCGTGTCTTCGTCCGTTGCCCAGAAGCGCGACCGGATTCCAGTACGCCGCTCGATCCAGCCCGGTTCGAGGCCGAGATTGGTCTCGATTTCGGCATTCGCCACCTTTCGCCCAGGCGCATGATGGCCAAACCCGAGAAGGCGCGACAACCTGCTCATGGCTTTGAGCCGAAGCGTTCGCCGGCCTCCTCGATCGCGTCATGGAGCCGATAGAGCTCGTCGCCGGTGACGCAATAGGGCGGCAGGAGATAAAGGACATTGCCGAGCGGGCGCACAAGCAGGCCGAGCTCGAGGAAAAAGGCCCGCAGCTTAGGTCCGATCTCGGCCAGATAGCCGGCAGAGCCGGCGCGCAGGTCGAGAGCCAGGATCGTGCCGATCGCGCGACTGTCGGTGAAGTTGGCATTGTCGCGAAAGCGTCGAAACCCGGCGGCCTGTCTCTCGCTCAAGGCCGCGATCCGCTCGGCCACCGGCTCGTCACGCCAGATCTCGACATTGGCGAGTGCTGCCGCGCAGGCCATCGGATTGGCCGTGTAGGAACTCGAGTGGAAAAACGTCTTCTTGCGATCCGCTGAATAATGAGCCTGGAAGATCGCATCGGTGGCAAGCGTGGCCGCCAGCGGGATCACGCCGCCGGTCAAGCCTTTGGAGGTGCAAAGGATATCAGGAGAGATCGACGCCTGCTCGCAGGCGAACATGGTTCCGGTTCGTCCCCAGCCTGTCATCACCTCGTCGGCGATCAGCAGCGTGCCGGAGGCTTCGGCGATCTTCTTCAATTCGGTGAGAACCCAGGCCGGATACATCAGCATGCCGCCGGCGCCAAGCACCAGCGGCTCGACGATCAGCGCAGCGGGGCGCCGGTCGCGGGAGACTGCTTCGAACCGATCCAGCGTCTCCTGCTCCCGCCCGGCCGCCGGGAAGGGGATGGTGTCGACCTCGAACAGCAAAGGCTCATAGGGGGCGTTGAACACGCCGCGGGCGCCGACGCTCATCGCGCCGATGGTGTCGCCATGGTAGCTATGTTCCATCACGACGATGCGCGAGCGCGGCGCGCCGATGTTGCGGAAATAGCCGAGGGCCATCTTCAGCGCGACTTCGACGCTGGTCGAGCCGCTGTCGGAATAGAACACCCAGTCGAGTCCGGCGGGAGCGAGTCCGACAAGCGCCTTGGCCAAGCATTCGGCAGGCTCGTGCGTGAAACCTGCGAAGATGATCTGGTCGAGGCTCGAGGCGGTCGTCTCGATTGCCTTCATAATGCTGGGGTGGCGGTGGCCATGTGTGACGACCCACCAGGAGGAAATGGCGTCCAGAATGCGCGCGCCATTGGCTTTGTGGAGGTAGGCGCCTTCAGTCAGGACGATTTCAGGGATCGCCGGCTCGAGCGCGTGCTGGGTGAAGGGATGCCACACACGGGATTGCGTCATCATTCGCCTCCGGCAATCAAAGCGAGGTCGAAGCCGGCAATCATCGCTTGTCTCAGCGTTTTATCCGTCAGCGGATCGAGGTGCGGCAGCCTGCCGAGTTGCGGCACGTCGCCGAATTCCACGATCGTCCGTTGCGTATCGGTCATCTCATCGCCGATGAAGGCGATGCCAGCCAGCGGGATAGCGCGCGCCCGCAGGGCTTCGATCGACAGCAGGGTGTGATTGATTGTTCCGAGCGCGGTGCGGGCGCACAGAATGACCGGCAATTGCCATTGCTCGAATATGTCGATGAACCTTGTCCGGCGGTTCAGCGGCACCATCAGCCCGCCGGCGCCTTCGATGACGAGCGGTGTCGGCAGGACCGGAAACGAAAGATCGGCAGCCTCGATCGAAACGTCGTCGATTTCGGCCGAACGATGCGGCGAAAGCGGGCTCTTCAAGCGGTAGGCTTCCGGCAGCACGCGCCCCGACGGCAGCCCGGCAAGTCGCGCAACCGCCTCGCTGTCGGTCTCGCCGTCGAGGCCCGATTGCACCGGCTTCCAGTAGAAACCGTCAAGCAGGCCGGCAAGCCCGGCCGAAAACACCGTCTTGCCAATTCCGGTGTCTGTTCCGGTGATGACGATGCGCCTGGTCATGCCGTGGCCAACACTTCGGCGAGCGCCTCGACCATGGCCGAAATGTCGGCTTCGTCGACGTTGAGCGTCAGCGAAATGCGCAGCCGCGACGTGCCCTCGGGCACGGTCGGCGGACGAATGCCGCGTATGTCGAAGCCGCGGGCCTGCAGGCGCGCCGCCACTGCCATGGTGCGCCTGACATCGCCGATCACCAAGGGCTGGATCTGAGAGCCACTTGGTATCACGCCGCAGCGATCGACCAATTGGCGGCCTGCGAGGGCGACGCGTTCATGCAGCTGAAAACGCCGCATAGGCTCGTCGGCGAGCATTGCGAGCGCTTCGCGCGCCGCGACCGCCATCAGCGGCGATGGCGCGGTGGCGTAGATGAATGGCCGGCAACGGTTGATCAGATACTGGCACAGTGTCCTCGGCCCGGTCACGAGCCCACCAGATGCGCCGAGCGCCTTGCCGCAGGTGTGGAGCGCGACGATGTTGTCGCGGCCCTCGAAAGCGGCGGCCAGCCCCCGGCCGTCCGGTCCCCAGACGCCGGTCGCGTGCGCCTCGTCAATGACGATGAATGCGTTGTGCCGATCGGCAAGCGCGGCCAGGCTCTCCAAAGGCGCGCAGTCGCCATCCATGCTGTATAGGCTTTCCACCGCAATCCAGACGCATCCCATGCCGCCTTCGGCGCGCCAACGCTTGATCGCGTCCTCGACAGCATCGACGTCGTTGTGCGCGGCCAGCTTGAACTCGGCACGTCCGGCCTGTGCCCCCTCATGCATGCTGGCATGGGCGAGCTCATCGAGGACCAAAAGGTCGCCCTTCTGCGGCAGCGCAGTCAGCAGAGCGAAGTTGGCGATGTAGCCGCTGCCGAAGAACAGCGCGCGGTCGGCTCCAAAGAATGCCGCCGCGTCTGCCTCGAGCTGCTCGTGTTCCGGTGCATTGCCGCGCAACAGCCGCGACCCGGTGGCGCCAACCGGCGTGCCCCGCGCAATCGCCGCCGCAACCGCTTCGCCAAGTCTTTTGGAGGCGGCAAGCCCGAGATAGTCGTTCGACGAGAAGTCGCGCCCGGCGCGCGGCTTCAGCGTCCGCAGCCGGTCCTTGCGCGCCAGTCCCTGCAAGGTCGCCTCATAGCGGGCAAGCGGTGCCCCGTTCATTGCGCCTCGAGTTCCATCGGCTCGATGCCAAGGCGCCGGAACAGCAGGGTATCCTTGTCCTCACCGGGATTGTCCGCCGTCAGCAGCGTGTCGCCGACGAAGATCGAGTTGGCGCCGGCAAAAAAGCACAGCGCCTGCATCTCGTCGGTCATGGCCGTACGGCCGGCGGAAAGACGGATATGCGATTTCGGCATCATGATGCGCGCCAGCGCGATCACGCGCACGAATTCGATCGGCTCGATGGGCTTGGCGTCGGCAAGCGGGGTGCCGGGGATCGGGATCAGCATGTTGATCGGAACGCTTTGCGGATGTTCCGGCAGATTGGCCAGCGTCACCAGCATGCCGATCCGGTCCACCGGCTCCTCGCCCATGCCGACAATGCCGCCGCAGCAGACCTTGATGCCGGATTGGCGAACGTGCTCGAGCGTCTCGAGCCGCTCGGCAAAGCTGCGCGTGCTGATGATCTCGCTATAGTAGCGTTCCGACGTATCGATGTTGTGGTTGTAAAAGTCGAGACCAGCCTGCTTCAGTCGAGCGGCCTGCTCAAGATCGAGCATGCCGAGCGTCATGCAGGTCTCCATGCCCAGCGCCTTGACGCCTTCGACCATCGCCACGACCGCATCCATGTCGCGCGCCTTGGGGTTTCGCCAGGCCGCGCCCATGCAATAGCGGGTGGCGCCGGCGTCACGCGCTTTCTTCGCCTCGGCGACGACGCGCCGGACCTCCATCAGCTTCGACGCCTTCAGGCCGGTCTCGTGATGCGCCGACTGGCTGCAATAGCCGCAATCCTCCGGGCATCCGCCCGTCTTGATGCTGAGCAGCCGGCTGAGCTGGACCTTGTTGGGATCGAAATTCTGGCGGTGCACGGTCTGCGCGAGGAAGAGGAGATTGTTGAAGGGGGCATCGTGAAGTGCCTGAGCCTTCTCTAGGGTCCACGCTCCAGGGTCAGGGGATTGAGCCTGTGGCGATGTCTGCGTTGGACTGGCTGTTTGCATGTCCATGCTGTTCCTCCGGTTCTGCCTTGCTTTGCTGTCTGATTGACGACGATCGGAAAGGACAGTTGATTCGATCCTGTTCGTTCCTCAGACAATCATGAGCCCCAATAGTCGAGGCCGATATCCAGGATCGGCGCGCTGTGGGTCAGTCGGCCGACCGAAATCAGATCAACGCCGGTCGCGGCAATCGCTCGCGCTGTATCGGATGCGATCCCGCCAGAAGCCTCGGTGATAGCACGGCCGCCAACGATTGCGACGGCGCGGCGAAGATCGGCGAGGGACATGTTGTCGAGCAGAACCGCATCGGGAGCGAAGCCAAGTACCTCCTCCAACTGGGCCAGCGTATCGACCTCGACTTCGATCTTGACGAGATGACCGGCCCGTCTTCGTGCTCGCTCGAGCGCCGGGCGAACGCCGCCTGCGATGGCGATGTGGTTGTCCTTGATCAGAATTGCGTCGTCGAGGCCGAAGCGGTGATTGGATCCGCCACCTGCGCGCACGGCGTATTTTTCGACTGCCCGCAATCCGGGCGTCGTCTTGCGCGTGCAGACGATCTTCGCGCCATATCCACGAACCGCAGCGACGATCGATGCCGTTGCTGTAGCGATGCCGCTCAGATGGCACAAAAAATTGAGTGCCGTCCGTTCGGCTGTGAGAATGGCCCGGGCAGGGCCAACCACTGATGCAATGACCTCTCCATCCATGACATTGCAGCCGTCTGCCCGCTCCACCGAAATTTCGACATCAGGATCAATCAAGCGGAAAGCGAGCATCGCCAGATCGAGGCCGGCGACAACTCCGGACTGGCGCGCCGCCAGCACGGTTCCCGCTTGGTGTGCCTTCGGCACGATAGCCTCCGTGGTCAAGTCGCCGGCTCTGCCAAGGTCTTCAAGAAGAGCTGCCCTTACAAGCGGCTCAAGCATGACCGTGGGAAGCGGTGAGAGCGTCATCACTTTGCCCCTTCGAGGCTTGGCGAGTGTCCGAGTTCCCGCGCAGCGGCCAAGGCGGCTTCGAGGGTGATTTCGGACCGTCGGGCGACAGTCGCATGATGAGGAAAATCTGTCCGGTAATGAGCGCCGCGGCTTTCTTGGCGCAACAAGGCGGCAACCGCGATCATTAGCCCGACAGCCGCCGCATCCGAGGCCGCATCCTTGCTTTCGGCGAGCGGCAATAAGGCACGTGCGGCTGCTTTCAGACCTTCACCATCCCGGACGATGCCCAGTGCACGCGACAGGAAAACACGCACGGGTGTCGGCGCGCGGGATGGGTAAACGTCCGCAAACGCAGGCTTTGTTCTGCGAGCAGGCGTTCCGGCGACACTTTCAGCGACCCAGCGCGCGCACACGACGGCCTCGGTCAAGGAATTGCTGGCGAGCCTGTTGGCGCCATGCAGTCCTGTCGAAGCGACTTCGCCGCAGGCCCACAGCCCCTTGACGGAGGTCCTACCGGAGCCGTCCACGGCAACGCCACCCATGTGGTAGTGTTGGGCCGGACGAATGGGGATGAGATCGCGCGCGGGATTGATGCCGGCTCCACGACAGGCTGATGCGATTGTCGGGAAGTGTCGAGCAAATTCCGGGCCAGGCCGTTGCCGCGCGTCGAGAAAAACACGGTGGCCATTGGCAAGATGGTTCCAGACGGCGCGCGCCAAGACATCACGAGGCGCAAGTTCCGCCCCTGGCACGCTCTGGAGAAAAGCCTGGCCGGTTTCGTCGATCAGGGCAGCACCTTCGCCGCGGACGGCCTCGCTGACCAGCGCCATAGGGCGTTCCGGGCCGTCAAGCGCGGTCGGGTGGAACTGGATGAACTCGAGGTCGGCAAGGACAGCTCCAGCGCGGGCCGCAAGCGCCAGGCCCTGTCCGCAACTGCCCGAAGGATTCGTGGTGTCGAGAAACAGTCCCCCGATCCCACCGGTGGCGAGGACGACCCGCCGTGAGCCGAAGAAGACAGGTCCTATCGAACCGCTCGCCCAGACGCCTCGGATCGCATTCTCTCGCACCGCCAGCCGGCGCGCTTCCACGCCCTCCACGACAACAATCGACGGTGTGGAACGCACAGCCGCGATCAGGGCACGCATGATCTCACGCCCGGTGCCGTCACCATGCGCATGAACGATGCGACGTCGGCTGTGTGCGGCCTCCAATCCGAGGCACAGTGATCCTTTCGACGTACGGTCGAAGGGAACCCCAAAGCCCGCAAGCCCCTCTATCGCCTTGGGCGCGGCTTGGAGGATGCGGCTCGCCACGTCTGTGTCGCAGAGACCATCCCCGGCGGCAAGCGTATCGGCCAGGTGCAGTTCCGGATCGTCGTCTTCGCCGAAACTTGCAGCCAGACCACCCTGTGCCCACGTGCTCGAATTGTCAGCTCCCAGCAGCGTCCTGGACAGAAGCAGCACCGGCTCCGGCGCCAGTTGAAGCGCGGTCATCAGTCCGGCGATGCCGCCGCCGATGATGATGGGCCGCCCGAAGAAGCTGCGGACATCGGCGCTCAAATTGCCAGCATCCGTTCGACCGCAAGCCGCGCGCGCCCGGCGATCCCGGGTTCGATGGTTACGATATGGTGGTTCTGCTCGAGCGCCATGCGGATGTTGGCAAGCGTGATCCGCTTCATGTGCGGGCACAAATTGCAGGGCCGGATGAACTCGACCTCTGGGTGCGCTAACGCGACGTTGTCGCTCATCGAACATTCCGTCATCAGCACGACACGTGCCGGCCTTTGCCTTTCGACATAGTCGGACATGGCAGCGGTCGAGCCGGAAAAATCTGCTTCAGCCACGACGTCGGGCGGGCATTCGGGATGCGCGAGCACGATTACGCCGGGATGGCTTTCGCGCAACTCGCGGATGTCGGCCGGTGTAAAGCGCTCGTGCACCTCGCAATGCCCTTTCCAGGCGATGATCTGCACATCGGTCTGGGCGGCGATATTCTGGGCCAGATATTCGTCCGGCAACATGATCACCTGGGGAACGCCAAGGGATTGGACGACCGCCTTGGCGTTGCCGGATGTACAGCAGATATCCGACTCGGCTTTCACTTCGGCCGACGTGTTGACATAAGTGATGATCGGCACGCCGGGATAACGCTGGCGCATCAAGCGCACGTCTTCTGCCGTGATCGATTCCGCCAACGAACAGCCTGCCCGCAGGTCGGGAATGAGCACCGTCTTTTGCGGATTGAGCAGCTTGGCCGTTTCGGCCATGAAATGTACGCCGGCCAGCACGATGACTTGCGCCTCGATCGTCGCAGCCGTGCGGGCCAGTGCCAAGCTGTCGCCGACGATGTCGGCCACGCAATGGAATATCTCGGGGGTCTGATAGTTGTGCGCCAGGATGATGGCGTTGCGCTCGCGCTTCAGTGCAAGGATCGCCTCGATATCCTCGACGAAAGCCGGCCATTCGATCGGCGGGATCACTCGTCGGACGCGCTCGTAGAGAAACGCGGTCGCAGGCAGCATGGCGCTCATCGACCCCTCCAGCTTATACTCTAGTTGAAAATAACCAGCATATACTTGCTGTGAGTATAAGCGATGTCAACCCCGCGCCAGCGGCAATTTTGTCCCGGCGATGACCCTCTCGTCGAGAACGGCGTGGCGGAACCGGTAAAGCTTCGCTGGCCGGCCGCCGGTCTCCGCGGTTGCCTCTCCGGTCTCTTCGACCAGCTCCTGCTGCTCGATCAGCCGGCGAAAGTTCGGCTTACGCACGAGCCTGCCGGCAAGCGCCTCCACGGTTCGCTGCAGCTGCAAAAGCGTGAAGACCGGCGGCATCAGCTCAAAGACGACCGGCCGGTATTTGATCTTGGAGCGCAGCCGCGCAATGCCGGTCGCCACGATGCGGCGATGATCGGCGACCATAGACTTGCTGGGCACCAGCGGAGGCAGCGTCGCGTCCCGTCCGCTTCCGGCCTCTTGGACCAGGCCTGCTTCGTAGACTAACTCATAGCGTTGAAGCGTGAGTTCCTCGTTCCAAAGGCGGTCGTCGAAGCCGAAGGCTATCGTCGCCCGCTGCCAGCGTTCACGTCGCGTGGCCGCGTCGCTGACGCCGTCTGCCCATTCAATCAGGCGCGGTCGCAGAACGTCCAGCACGACCGGAGGCGTGCCGGAGCGGTGGTCCTCCCATGGAAAATATTCATACCAGCTCTGCCAGCCGCACTTGGGCGAGCCAGCTGCCTGTTCCTTGCGGGTCAATGCGAGATAGCTGATGGAGATGACGCGCTGCTGGCGCTCGGCGCCGATGCGATCCCGATCCGCGAAGGTGTAGAGTTGCTCAATATACCCCAGCGGATGGCCGGTCTGCTGCTCGACCCACCCCCTCAAACCGGATTGCAGCGATCGGTGCTCAAGCGCAAATGGTCCGGAGGGCAGGGTGTCCGCCTGGCCGATGGTGAGGACACAGGGTTCACTGTCGTTTACGGCGACGACAAAGGCGATCAGGTCCACTTTGACTTCGTCGGCCTTGACAGCGGCTCTGTCTTTCCTGGGTCCTTTTGCCTGATCGTCCATGTTCGCGAAAGTGGTTGGCCAGCTCGGAAGCGTCTGAATCGATTTAAATGTAAGCGCGCCTGTCCGCACGTCAACACCGCACAGCTGCACGGCCATTTTTAGCTCTTCGCACTTGCACAAAAATGTGGCAAACGCGACACCCGCGGTTGGTAACGTTGGGGAAGGAGGGTCCATTGAGTGCGTTTGGTGACACCAAGGCGATCACACCGCCGGATATTCGTTCGCGCAAAGGTGGGACGCCGCTCGTCTGTCTTACCGCCTACACGACCCCAGTCGCCCGGCTTGTCGATCCCCATTGCGATGTGGTGCTGGTCGGCGACAGCGTCGGCATGGTTCTCCACGGCCTGCCCTCGACGCTCGGTGTGACGCTGGAGATGATGATCATTCACGGCCAGGCCGTGCGCCGTGGCCTCGAGCAGGCGCTGATGGTCGTCGACCTGCCGTTCGGTTCCTTCGAGGAAAGCCCCGAGCAGGCTTTCCGCAATGCCGCGCGCGTCATGGCCGAGACCGGCTGCGCGGCCGTCAAGCTCGAAGGCGGCGAAACGATGGCAGAGACGATCGGCTTCCTCGCCGCGCGCGGCGTGCCGGTCATGGCCCATGTCGGCTTGACGCCGCAGGCGATCAACACCATCGGTGGCTACCGCGTGCAGGGCAGAGGCGGGGATGCCGAGCGCATCAGGCGCGACGCGCTTGCGGTGAGCGAAGCGGGCGCCTTTGCGGTCGTGCTGGAGAAGGTTCCCGAGGCGCTCGCCCGCCGGATCACCGGGGAGGTGGCGACCCCGACCATTGGCATCGGTGCCTCGGCAGCCTGTGACGGCCAGATTCTCGTCGTCGACGACATGCTGGGCCTCTTCGGCGACTTCCGGCCCAAATTCGTCAAGCGCTATGCTGAAATGGGGGAGGCCGCTGCGGCTGCGATCGCGGCCTATGCGCGGGAAGTGAAGGAGCGCCAGTTTCCGGCCGCCGAGCACGTGTTTGCCGATGCGCGCAAGCCCGCCGACGCGGACGCCACCAAGAGCGGAGAAGCAGCGTGAGCGTGCCGATTGTCAGGAGCGTTGCCCAGCTTCGCGAAATTGTCGCCGCATGGCGCCGCGAGAGCGTGAGGATTGCCGTGGTGCCAACGATGGGCGTCCTGCATGAGGGCCATCTCAGCCTGGTGCGCGCGGCACTCGAGAAGGCCGACCGGGTGATCGTGACGCTCTTCGTCAACCCGAAGCAATTCAACAGCCAGGCCGATCTCGCCGCGTATCCGAGCACCGAGGACGAGGATGCCGCCAAGCTGGCACCGCTTGGCGCGCACCTGCTTTATGCGCCGGATGCAGAAGAAATGTATCCGGCGGCCTTCGCCACGACCGTTTCGGTGTCCGGTGTCAGCGAGGGCCTGTGCGGTGCCTTCCGGCCGGGACATTTTGATGGCGTGGCGACCGTCGTCGCCAAGCTCTTCCTGCAGACCAGCGCTGACTTCGGCTTCTTTGGCGAAAAGGACTTTCAGCAGCTTCAGCTAGTCAGGCGTATGGCCCGGGACCTGGATATTCCAATCACCATTGTTCCTTGTCCGACAGTCCGCGAAGCCGACGGTCTTGCACTATCATCGCGCAATGTCCGGCTCTCGCCAGCAGAGCGTGCTGTTGCCCCCGAGCTATCATCGGTCTTGCTCGAGACGGCTGAGCGGCTTGCCCGCGACTCGCCCGTCCTGCCAACGCTTGCCGAAGCGCGCGCAGCAATTCTGGCTGCGGGCTATCGCGAGGTCGAATACCTGGAACTTCGCGACGAGGCAGATCTGCGACCGATGACAAGCCTTGACCGACCTGCACGCTTGCTTGTCGCGGCCTGGCTCGGCGGTACACGGCTCATAGACAACGTCAGAATATCACGGGTTTCAACAGGTTAACGGGGTTCTCGGCACGCGCTGTATCCGTCCGGGATCGTTTAAAACAAGGTCTCTGCCTGGCATCGAGCGATCACGGAGGTTACGCAAAGCGCAAATGCATCGCGTGTTTGAGAACTTCGTCGAGCAACTGTCTGCAAGTGTTGATGCTGCCGATCTCCGTGAGGCAATGGCATCCGCTGCAGCCGGCTTCGATTTTCCGCTATTCGCCTATTTCACTTACCCGTCGGCCTCCGGCGACGCCCCGCAATTGATCTCAAACTATCCTTCATCCTGGACATCACGTTATCTGCAACAGCGATACCACAGTCTTGATCCGGTCATCCTGCGCGGGCTGCAAGGCTGGGATACCTTCGATTGGGGGGTGGATCGCGCTCGGCACTGTCTGCCGAATTCGCAGCAACAAATTCTGGAGAGTGCGGCTGAGTTTGGCATCCGCGGCGGCCTGACGATGTCCATGCATGATCATCGCGGCCGGTTTGCTGCCCTGACCTTTGCTTCCGACGAGTCCCGTCCGCCTCTGTTGCGGTCACTGACACGTTACGAAAAAGCATTGCAGCTGGTGGCCATCAACTTTCATATCCATGTCCGGCGCAGGCTCGCCGACGATCGCGTGGTGGATGGTGTAACGCTCACCCCGCGGGAGTTCGAGTGCCTGAAATGGGCGGCGCGCGGCAAGTCGGCTTGGGTTATCAGCCAGCTTCTCGGCGTCTCAAAGCGCACCGTGACCTTTCATCTGGAAAACGCCAAGGCAAAGCTTGGCGTTCGAACGATCAACCAGGCCGTTGCACGACTGGCTGCCTCCGGCCAGGCGAGATCCTGATTCGTCGGCCACGATAGCTGTAAACCTCTACAGGCTGCATCGCTGCCGGCTTTGCCCTTCGATGGCGGGAACACATCCCGCACGGAGGCGACCATGATGCAGCTGATAACACCAGACCTTTACGACGAGTTCGCAAGCGAGCTCAAAGAGATGCACGGGCTCAGGTTTCGGGTGTTCAAGGAAAGGCTCGATTGGGAAGTTGATACCGAAGACCAGATGGAAACAGACCCGTTTGATGGTCTGAAGCCTGTCTATCTGCTCCTCAAGGGATCCGACTGGCGAATTCGCGGTTGCGTGCGTCTTTTGCCCAGCACCGGACCCACAATGTTGCGCGACACGTTCCCGGTGCTGCTGGGTGCTGACGTCGTGCCCTCGACCTCCGACATATGGGAGAGCAGTCGTTTCGCGCTCGATCTTCCTCCGTCGGCGCCCAAGGCAGCGGGCGGACTGGCCCAGGCAACCTACGAGCTCTTCGCGGGCATGATCGAGTTCGGCTTGGCCGAGGATCTGACCCGGATAGTAACGGTGACGGACACGCGCATGGAACGGATCCTTCGCCTCGCGACGTGGCCATTGTCGCGCATCGGACAACCCAAGTCCGTCGGCAAAACGGAGGCGGTGGCCGGGTTTCTCGAGATTTCCCGCGCGAGCCTTTTGCGCATCCGCAGCAGGGGACGTCTGAGCGGACCGGTACTGTGGCAACCGGTTCTAGGCCCGTCGGCATTGTGGACACCTGAGCCGTGAAGGATGCTGGTCTGCCCAAGGAAGCGACGGTCGGTCTTGTATGCTGGCCGGACTGGCGTCGTCACGAAGCTTACCACTACGCCAGACGATTGCCACGCACTGCCTGGGCCTGGGAGTTTCTTCGGCGCAATCCACAATTCCAGCGCGACCACGCCAAAATGGCACCGTCCGCCTGCATTGTCGGAGCCCAGGCCGACATGAACATAATCGAGTTGACGACAGGATCATCTTTCCTAAGACAATGGAGCCTCCTTTTTCGCGGACGCGCCACAGTCGGACGCTACGTCGGCAAGGGTCTTTTGGGATCCGCGCGACTGCGACCGTATTCTACGAGCGGCCGCGGAGCTGGTTGGGCTCGACCACGATTTTGAACCGCTTGATCTTTCGTCGCTCTCATGCTGCAAGGACATCCTGCTGACACCTGCCGGCGTGCAGCACGTGCTGCTGAGGGAGGACTGCCGGAGTCTGCAGATCGCCCTTTCCGGTGCATCCGTTCTCCGCCCGTTGCGGCTATATGTCGACGCGATCGTGCAGCCGCAGCACCTGAAGTTCCATGTCGCTGCCCTTCAGTTCCTGAACCACATCAGTGGTTGCGGCCGCCTGGCAGCTGCTTGCTTTCCGCCGGAACCCCGCGGAGCGCGTCTGCGTATCGTGCTCCAGGCTTTGGATGGCTCGCTTGCGGGAGCATCTCATCAGGAGATCGCCATTGCCCTGTTCGGGAGACGCCGTGTCGAAGAAGATTGGTCTCATCCAGGTAGCCATCTTCGCGATCAGGTGCGTCGCGCCATCCAACGTGGCCGCTACCTGATGGGCGGTGGCTATAGACAGTTCCTGATGTAATTCGGGTGACAGCTCGGTGATTGTCTTATCCGAAAACGGGCAGGCATCAATCTCCATTTCTCACTGCTATTGTGCCTTGTACAAAACGTGACACGCGCCTAGTTCTTCCGCTGCGGGAATCGGGTTTGAGTAATACGGACGAAGCACTGAGAACCAACGCTTTCGTGATAGTGCATTCATGCCCCGAGAATCCTGATGACCGCTACGAACCCCGACAAAGCCGGCGCTGACTGAAACGGTCGCTGAACGTGCTCTGTGGCGTGCGCCGCCTGACTCTCGGTTTCGGCCATGCCGACTAACAGCGTTTTGATAGGCCATCGCGGGCTAAGCTCTACCGGCGAAAGCCGCGTCAAAGCGGCAGGCAATCAGAAAGTTGATCGGCGGCGACGATGATTATGATCAACGTGACGAACACGTGAATCATGCCGACGGCGCCGACGTTGCCGATGATGATGATGCCGATCATGCGTCGCTGACGCTGCCTAACTACAGTGCTTGTGATCATGCCGATCACCGCGTGATCACGAGCGGCGGCGGTCCGTGGTCAGGTGCGTAGCCGGGATGGTTCGCGCATGGCCGATTGTTCCTTCGTGCCGCGGGGTGTGGGCTTGCGTTCGGGCATGAGGGCGTCAGGCGCAACGAGAAGTTAGATCAGGGCCCACAAACGCGGCTCATCCATGGGGTGGATGATAGTTATCCCTACAATCAATTGTACCAATATTACCGAATACTACTACAAGGTCCCCAATGAACGCGGCCGGATGGGTATCCGTCTCGCGTGGGCTGAAGCTGCCGGCAAGAATGGGGAGACGAACATGTGCGGGATTGTTGGCATCGTTGGGCAACAGCCGGTGTCGGATCGGTTGGTCGACGCATTGAAGCGTTTGGAATATCGCGGCTATGATTCCGCCGGCGTTGCGACGATCACCGAAGGTGCCTTGCACCGCCGGCGCGCCGAGGGCAAGCTCGTCAATCTCGAGAGGAGACTGAAGGAAGAGCCGCTGAGCGGCAACATCGGCATCGGCCACACGCGTTGGGCAACCCATGGGGCCTCGACGGAACACAATGCACACCCGCACTTTACCGACGGTGTCGCCGTCGTCCATAACGGCATCATCGAGAATTTCACCGAGCTGAAGGACGAATTGGCGGCGGCTGGCGCCGAGTTCCAGACCGACACCGACACCGAGGTCATCGCGCATCTCTTGGCAAGACACCGCCGGGAGGGCATGAGGCGGCAAGAGGCGATGCGTGCCATGCTGAAACGCGTCAGGGGCGCCTATGCGCTTGCCGTCCTCTTCGAAGATGATCCGTCGACCATCATGGCGGCGCGCAACGGACCGCCGCTGGCGATCGGTCACGGCGACGGCGAGATGTTCCTGGGCTCCGACGCGATCGCGCTTGCTCCCTTCACCAATGAAATTACCTATCTCATCGAGGGCGACTGGGCCATTGTCGGCAATTCGGGCGCCCATATCTTCGATTTCGACGGCCATCCCGTCGAGCGTCCGCGCCATACCTCCACGGCCGCGGCCGATCTGGCCAGCAAGGGCAATCATCGCCACTTCATGGAGAAGGAAATCTACGAGCAGCCCGAAGTCATCGCCCATGCTCTCCGTCACTATAGCAACATCATAGAGAATCGCGCCGACATGGTTTCTGGCATCGATTTCGCCAGGATCCCGAGCTTGGCGATCTCGGCCTGCGGGACCGCCTATCTCGCCGGACTGATCGGAAAATACTGGTTCGAGCGCTATGCGCGCCTGACGGTTGAAATCGACGTTGCGTCCGAATTCCGTTACCGCGAGATCCCGTTGTCGCCGCAGTCGGCGGCTCTTTTCATTTCGCAGTCCGGCGAAACCGCCGATACGCTCGCATCGTTGAGGTACTGCAAGGAGCGTGGGCTGAAAATTGGCGCTATCGTCAATGCCTGCGAATCGACCATCGCTCGGGAGGCCGATGCGGTCTTCCCGATCCTTGCCGGACCGGAGATCGGCGTCGCCTCCACCAAGGCGTTTACCTGCCAGCTTGCCGTTCTAGCCGCACTCGCCATCGGCGCCGCCAGAGCCCGCGGGACCGTAACCGAAGACGAGCTGCAGGCGCTCGTCAGGAGCCTCGCCGAAGTGCCGCGCGTCATGGGCCAGGTACTCAACAGCATCCAGCCGGAGATCGAGTTCCTGTCGCGCGAACTGTCAAAGTGTCGTGACGTCCTGTATCTCGGCCGTGGCACCAGTTTCCCGCTAGCGATGGAAGGTGCGCTGAAGCTCAAGGAGATTTCCTACATCCATGCCGAGGGCTATGCGGCGGGTGAATTGAAGCACGGTCCGATCGCATTGATAGACGACAACATGCCAGTGATCGTCATCGCGCCCCATGATCGCTTTTTCGACAAGACCGTCTCCAACATGCAGGAAGTGGCTGCCCGTGGAGGGCGGATTATCCTCATCACCGATGAAAAAGGGGCAGCCGCATCGAAACTCAACACCATGCACACGCTCGTGTTGCCGGCTGTCGACGAGATTATCGCGCCGATGATCTTCTCGCTGCCGATACAGCTTCTTGCCTACCACACGGCGCTCTTCATGGGCACAGACGTAGACCAGCCGCGCAATCTCGCAAAATCGGTCACGGTCGAGTGATTGTGAACCTTTATAGGTGGCGATGCTTGTCCATCTTCGCTGCATCGGCGGTGGAAATTGGTCGAAGGTATCAGCGTCCGCGAGGCTGGGTGGACGGTGCCGCGAATAGCCACTGGAGGCGTCAGTGAGAGTTCGAGTTGCTGTTCAAGAAAGCCATCGGGGAGAATGAGTCGTGTAGGATCGCAGGTCGAATGCGCTACAGCCGATCAGGCCATCTCGTGGCGGGCAGGTTCTTAGAACTTGATCAGAAGCAGGTGAGCCGCCATATTCCGACCCGGCTGCCAATTTCAAGTGGCCCATTCCATGGATGAGGCCGGTCCGGCCGAATGGACGTCCATTTTTTTGATTTGCTGGGTGTGCGCCAGGGTCGGGGAGGAAATCTCCCGATTTGTCAGGCGCTCCCATCTTCTTGGAGATGTTTATGAAGGATTCGCGCATTCCCGAGCCAGTCTTGACGGCTATGTCGCAGGGGACCCACATCATCCGCGCTTATCGTGAGCACCTTGGGTATTCAATCGAGGACCTCGCGGTCGCGTGCGGGCTTGCCGCTCAGGAAATCCAAAACATCGAGCGGGGTCTAAAGTACAATAAGGGCTATCGGAATCGGATAGCGAGATCGCTGTCCATACCTGTGGGAATTCTCGAGGCAGAGTCGGACATATCGGACGCCGCCTGATCAGTCGGATAATCTGCAATGGGTGGAAGACCGCTCTTGTGATGTGAAGTTTGCGGCTGATAGTCGTCGCTTGATTCCGTTGGACGCGAATGCCTTCTGGCGCAGTACCGCCAAGAGAATTCTCGTCCACTGTCCGATTCAGGAACTGCACACGGGCTCGCCGAACAGGAAGTTGGAACTTCGTCATGCTGTCTTCGGCGATATAGCCGCCCGGAGTGCTGCGACACGTGCACGATAGCATCGGCTCGCGACGATGGATTGCTAACGGCGAACTCATGCTGGTCGGCAAGGCGATACTGGCTGGAGCATCAACTCGGCCGACGAGAGTGGCCCCCCATCCTAGGCAGGATCGGCCGACATGGCCGGCATCGCGAGCCGCTCTGAAAAGAGCACAGCGGGCATCCAGACGCTGCCGGGTTGACTATGGGTGTCGGAACCGCAAAAAGGGGCCGCTCTTCATGAGTGGCGTGCGCCGGCAGTCTAACCCCAAGCCCCCCGCCAGGCTGCCGGCGCGCTTCTAGCCGCCTTGATGCACGGCAATAAGCTTTTGAAGGCCTGAAGCGACGTTGTGGTCGCCGTTGCGGTGCTTTTCCACGCGCCTCGTCAGGCGCCGGGATTGCTCCGTCGTGATGGCAGGCGGGGGTTTGCGGGTTGCGGTCGGCGGGTTCGTTTCGGGGCGTTGGCGCCCCGTCGGCTACGTCACGAGCTGCGGGATCCGATCAAGCACGATGCGCAGGATGCGCTGGTCCGGGCAGGAGGTCGGCAGGTGCAGGCGGATCTGGGTTTTCATCTCGACCACGCGCGCGGCGATCTTGATGAGGCGCAGTCGCAGCGTGTCGAATTGGGCGACTGCGAAGCTCGAGCGTTTCGGCATTGGGGCGCGCAGGCCCCACATGAGCCAGTAGGCGCCGGCATGCAGGAAGAGCCGGAACTGGTTGGCCGTCGCTCTTGTGCAGGAGGTGCGGTCGGCGGCGAGATGCGTCTTCCACGACTTGATGTGGTTCTCGGCAGCGCCGCGCCGGCAGTAGACATCCTCGTAGAGCGCCTTGGCCTTGCCACCGGCAAGGTTGGTGACGATGAAGCGGGTGTCGGCGCCTTGGGCGCCCACCTCGACCCGGGCGATGATGCGCTCGACACGGCTCCAGCTGCCGGCGCCGTCAAAGAATTCCTTGAACCTGCGGACCTTGTCCGTCTTCGCCGACGCTTCAAAACGCGCCAGCGTGCGTGCTGACTTCCAGGTCCGCGACATGCTTGCGCAATGTGGTGGTGGACGCCACGCCGAGAATGAAGTCGACACCGTTGGCGCGGCACCAGTCGATGACCGGCGGACTGCAATAATGGCTGTCGGCCCGGATCAGGATCCGGGTGTTCGGCCAATTGCTCCGGATCGCCCGCACCAGGCGGCGCAGGTGGGGGCAGAGTTCTGCCCCACTCGGCCGCTTGGCCGGCCGCAGAACCGCACCGACGAAGCGGCCATCGCCGTCGAACACCACGATCGGCTGGAAGCCGTATTCGTCATAATGGGCGTTGAACAGGCGCAATTGCTGGCCGCCATGCACGGCATCAAAGGTGTCGTCAATGTCGAGCACGATCCGCTTCGGCACCTGCCGGAACGAGGCGCAGTAGAGGTCGACCATCGCCCGCCCCATGGCGACCAGCTCCCGCACACCGGGCAGGTTCTCCAGCCTGCACATCGTCGATTGGGAGGCCAGATCCCGACCCGACGGCAGCGCATCCTGGGCCATCTTGAAGACCGGATCGCGGCGCAGCCGGTTGGCGTCGTTGCCGTCCTCGTAGCCGGCGGCGATCATCTTCATGCGAAAGCCGATCATGTCCGCCAGGCTGTGGACGACCTGGTCCGGGCAGCGCGGATCGTCGATGCAATGCGCCAGACGCTCGGCCACCCGCAACCGCTTTTCCACCTCGGCCAAGGCCAGAACGCCGCTGTTGGACGACAGCATGCCGCCGTCGAAACGGGCGACGACGGACTTGCCGCCGACTGATGACAAACCGCTCAGCGGCAGCGCAAGATCGTTCATGGTGGGTGTGGTCTCCGGGAAATGGTTCGGATCGGCTTAAGCAACCAAATCCTACGTCATTTCAACGGCTTGCGCCACATCCACCAACCCCCATGAATTTGGTTAGGTTGATGCGGCGTGCCGCCGCCGTGAGGCCGCGCTCGCTCAGCAGCGCGTCGAGAACGACGAGAAGATTCAGATCGAGCCCTTTGAAACGCATGTCTTAGCTATCCATAGCGTGGATGCATTTGATTGAAACAAACGATTTTACCAATTTTCCGGAATGTCGCATGGACTTGGCAGGACCTCACGTGCGCCGATCACTGCCTCTATCGCGTGGCGAGTCCCTTGAGAAGAGCCCGAAAGAGGAAATCTGTCGCGTGCGGTGGAGATTGTACTGGGAATGAGAGGCAGCGCTCCGATCATGTCGAACTCTCCGACGAATGGCGGACCGGTACAATAGTTGATCGCAACTGGTCCGGAGCTATGAAACATCTCGATTACATATGAGGTGCCGAGTGAATACGCTGACAGCACCCACCGTCGCAGCGTTTAGCTGACGTTTTACGACGGTTCCTATCCATTTACACGCAGATTCTTGATGTGCTGGCGCAAAAGCGGGAGGCCGGCGACTTTTCTTCGTCATCGGGCTGACGCCGCAGAAGCCGGAACTCGTCCGGTTCCTATGGGCATTGGGCTTGGTCGGTCGCACAGGCTCTATGAGGGGCAATTTTGGCAACGCGACGCGACTCGGGTTTTGAACGACGCCGAAAACGCAAGCTGGAAAGGAACAAGATGGCAGATCAACTCGCCAACGAAATAATCGCCATGATCAAGAAGCGCGCCGCGTCGGAGGGCGGCATAGCGCCTGCCACAGGCGGCGAGATAACGGCTGCCACGGGACTGACTTCGCTCGGTATCGATTCACTGGGATTGGCGGACGTTCTCTGGGACCTGGAGCAGGCCTACGGCATCGAGATCGAGATGAATACGGCCGAGGCATGGTCGGATCTCCAGAATGTTGGGGACATGGTGGAAGCCGTGCGCAGCTTGCTCGCTAAGGGGGTGTGAATGGACAGGCGCGTCGTGATTACTGGGATTGGCGGTATTTGCGGGCTTGGGACCAACGCCGCCGCCATTTGGACAGAGATGCGAGAAGGCCGCTCCGCCATCGGCCCAATCGTCAACTCCGAGCTCCATGAATTGAGGGTCAGGATCGGTGCCGAGATCAAGGCGCTGCCGGAGCATGACATCGACGGCAAGCAACTCATCTCCATGGACCGCTTCAGCCTGCTCGCTGTGCTTGCGGCGCGCGAAGCCATGCGTCAGGCCGGACTTTCCTCCAAAGAGAGAAATAGCTATCGCTTCGGTGCGACGGTGGGCGTTGGCGGCTGCGGGTGGGATGCGATCGAGCAAACCTACCGCGCCATCCTTCTGGGCGGTAAGCGTGCCGCTCTCTTGACTGTACCCAAGGCGATGCCGGGTGCCGCTGCCGGCCAGGTCAGCATGAGTCTCGGCCTGCGCGGGCCGGTCTTCGGCGTCACGTCCGCCTGTTCCTCGGCAAACCATGCGATTGCCTGCGCGGTGGACCAGATCAGGCTCGGCCGGGCCGACGTGATGCTTGCCGGCGGCAGCGAAGCGCCGCTCATATGGGGTGTGCTGAAGGCATGGGAAGCGATCCGCGTGCTTTCGCCCGATACTTGCCGGCCATTCTCGGCCGATCGCCAGGGCCTGTCGCTTGGTGAAGGCGCCGGCATGGCGGTGCTGGAAAGCTACGAGCATGCCCTGGCTCGGGGCGCCACCATCCTTGCCGAAATTGCCGGTGCCGGCCTTTCCGCCGATGCGTCCGACATCGTCGCGCCGACTGTCGAGGGGCCGGAGGCAGCAATGCGGGCCTGCCTTGCCGATGCCAGGCTGGACGCCGAGGATGTCGACTATCTCAACGCGCACGGCACCGGCACCAAGGCCAACGACCAGATCGAGACGGCGGCGATCAAGCGCGTCTTCGGTCAGCACGCCTTCTCAATGTCCATTTCTTCTACCAAGTCCATGCACGCGCATTGCCTCGGCGCGTCCGGCGCGCTCGAGTTGATCGCCTGCGTGATGGGTATCCGCGAGAGCGTCGTGCCGCCGACTGCCAATTATCGTGAGCTGGACCCCGATTGCGATCTCGACGTCACGCCCAATGTGGCACGCGAGCGCAAGGTGCGCGTGGCACTGAGCAACTCCTTCGCCTTTGGCGGCACGAACGCGGTTCTGGCGTTCAGGCAGGTGTAGAAGCCATGAGAGATGCCTCCGGCAACATGATCTCTCGCATCCAGATGCTTGCCGGATAACTATTGTGAAGGGCGGGTCATTGACCGCCTCGGCGAATGCGGGAAGTGGCAGCGGAAGCTCGACGACCCGGGGTTATCGTCTTTGCGAAATTCTTAACTGTTGAAGCGGCTTGGACGTAACGCCGCCCCGTAAAAGGTAAGCGAGGCCCTGCGGGCTCGGCTTGAGGGTCTGAAGCTGTACACGACAATGTCTGGAAGCCGCAGGGTCGGCTCTGCGCCCGTTATAGTCGCCTGAGTGCTGCCGGCCCGGCCGCGCCGCGGGCGCCGTCAACGAACTCCTTGAACCTGCGGACCTTGCCTGTCTTGGCCGACGATTCGAAGCGCGCCGTCGTGCTGGCCTCCAGATCCGCGACATGCTTGCGCAGGGTCGTGGTGGGCGCGAGGCCAAAGATGAAGTCGACGTCGTTGGCGCGGCACCAGTCGATGACCTGCGGGTTGCAATAATGGCTATCGCCGCGGAGCAGGATTCGAATGTTCGGCCAGTTGATCCGGATCGCCCGCACCAGACGGCGCAGGTGGGGGGGGATCTCAGCCCCACTCGGCCGCTTGGCCGGTCGCAGGATCGCGCTGACGAACCGTCCCGCACCATCGAACACGACGATCGGCTGGAAGCCGTACTCGTCATGGTGGGCATTGAACAGGCGAAGCTGTTGGCCTCCGTGCACAGCGTCGAAGGTGTCGTCAATGTCGAGTACGATCCGCTTCGGCACCTGCCGGAACGAGGCGCAAATAGAGATCGACCATCGCCCGTCCCATCGCGACCAGCTCCCGCACGCCGGGTAGGTTCTCCAGCCGGCACAGCGTCGATTGCGACGCCAGATCCCGACCCGACGGCAGCGCATCCTGGGCCATCTTGAAGACCGGATCGCGGCGCAGCCGGTTGGCGTCGTTGCCGTCCTCGTAGCCGGCGGCGATCATCTTCATGCGAAAGCCGATCATGTCCGCCAGGCTGTGGACGACCTGGTCCGGGCAGCGCGGATCGTCGATGCAA
>NZ_JAMYLV010000052.1:0-28258 GCF_040318195.1 Mesorhizobium sp. M1273
TATAACGGTCCGGCGGGCTGTTTTTTTTGTTGGCTTGCGTTTTGATCCAATTTATTTGTTTATATAAAATCTTTTTTTTTATGTCCCCGGCGTCCGTGGGTTTTGTGGCTGGGCCGCGTCGATGAACACCTTTATTCGCCGAGCTTGAATAGCGGCATCCCTATCACGCTGAGAGCCTGTTATGCTGGTCCAGCGTCTGATCGCAGTCTTGATCCATGCGAGCAGCTTGTGAGGGATGCAACCGAACGAGGCGCTGCTCCCACAGTCGTCGCAGGCCCTCCATCACAGCGTCACGCTTAGCCTGATCCGGCGCAATTGTATTGAGGAGATCTCCCAACATGGCTTCGCCCTCAATCCGCATCAGCAGATTAAACAAGTCGTGTGAAATTCGTACACTGTCACTGCTGAAGTGGGTCGTGCTGATCTCGCAGTGAGTCTCCCGACGATCTGGCGCTTTGTAAGCGCGGGTTTGATGGAGGGACACATAGGGCGGCAACGAAACCGCAAGCGCAGTCCAATCCTGCAGCGTTGCAGCCCGCTTTTTTACCAGGAAGGGCCCGACCACAAGTCCATCCAGCTCTGTCGTCAGAAAGGTGGCAATCGCGTCTGCAACCGAATCCACGATCGGTTCGGCATTGTTGTTAAAGGACGTATTGAGCAGAATTGGAGTGCCTGTGCGCTTCTTGAACGCATTGATGACCTCCCAGTACGCGGGATTGGCGTTGCGCGATACTGTTTGCAGGCGAGCGGTACCGTCGACGTGCGTGATGGCACCGAGCAAGGCGCGCTTTGAGTCACGCACGCGAACGACGAAATTCATGAATGGAAATTCGTGCCTACCGTCCGGCAGGTCGAAAAATTCGCTCGCATCCTCCTCCAGCACAGATGGCGCGAAGGGCCGATAGCCTTCGCGCTTCTTGACCATCGCATTGATCCGGTCCTTGTTTGCGGCGGGCCGAGGGTCGGCAAGAATGCTGCGGTTGCCCAGCGCACGTGGCCCAAACTCCGAACGACCCTGCACCCAGCCGATCACGGCGCCGTTGGCGATCCAGTCGGCTGCACTGCTTGCCACGTCATCAGAGCGTTCAACCTCGAGATGTCCGGCCCATGCATTCAGTTCCTGTTGCACGGCGCGCTCGCTCCCGAGATCAGGACCCCAATAGACCTCCTGCAGTCGCTCACACGGCGCGGGGCGGCCCATCTCGTTAGAGACTATCAGCGCAGCTCCCAATGCGCAGCCAGCGTCGTGAGACGCGGGTTGCACGAAAATGTCTTCGAAAAGCCCTGAATACAGCAGCTTACCGTTCATCGTGCAGTTGTGGGCCACCCCCCCCGCCAGGCACAACCGCTTCATGCCGGTGGCCTCACGGTGATGCCGGAGAATGTGGAACACGATCCGCTCAAGCGCTTCCTGCAGTGACGCACTCACATCTCGATGCTGCTGGGTGAAGGGCATTCCCTTTCGCCTGACCTCGATATTGCGGAGCAACGCCGGACCGATGCGGTCGAGGTGAACACGGTAGCCACCGCCGTTGGCGGAGAGCTCGTAGAACTGCTCGAAGAGCTCGCGATAGGGAGCGGGGTCGCCGTAGGGCGCGAGTCCCATTACCTTATACTCGTCGAACAAGCCGTAGCCGAGATAGCGGATCGTCTCGAGATAAAACAGCCCAAGAGAATTGTTCTCGGGGAAAGCCTCGAGTTGCGTAATTTCTGTGCCAGACCCTACCGCCAAGAGGCCCGATAGGAAATCACCACAGCCATCAATCGCTAGAATGAGACTTTGTTCGAAGCCCGACATTGCAAAGGCGCTCACGGCGTGCGCCTGATGATGACTTACGAATGAAATACGCGAACTGTCCAACTTAGTGCCGAACTCACGCGTTAACAGATCCTGCACCAACGTTTTAGCATCCAACGGAATGGAGAGAATGTCCGGGTGGGATGCGGACATACCTTCAAGCATGGCGTTGGCATAGGGCTCGCTGGCGTAGAGCGCGACACGATCAATGTCGTTGAGCTGAACCCCCGCCGCTGACAGACAGTATTGAATCGAACGAATTGGGAGCTTGTTGGAGTGTTTCATCCGATTGAGGCGTTCCTCTTCGACGGCTGCTATCACCCGTCCGTCTCGGACGAGCACCGCGGCGCCATCGTGCATAAAGGCGTTCCGAAGCTCGAATCGGTTTTCATGGACTTGGTCAAGTCCGCCGCTAATTCCTAGACACAGCATATCTTTCTCCACATAGTGACGGGCAAGCCAAATTGGCCTGCCTCAGACCGTTTCCAACTAAATAGGCCGCGTTGTCGCTTGCAGCTGCAACCGCCTGTCAGGCATCACCGGCATCAAAGAACGCCTCATAAGGGTCCGCCTGAATCAACATGAGATGCTTCGATCGTGGCGCCTGCCGCTCCATGACGCCGAGAGCTTGGCTGGATCATCGAATCTTGAGCGGCTGCTGACTTGCATGCCGGCGATGCCGTTTTCATCTGCAGCACGAACTTGTGACGCGGGCTGCCTATATCCTTGCGAAGGGGCGGCTGTTGACGAATAATGCCGCGCCGTGAACTGGCCCGATTTCATTCCCCGAAAGACCGTCGCACAGGCGACTGACATGTGCTGCACTGTCCGCCTGCTTCCCGGTCGCACATCCGATAAGGCCTTCGCTTGTGCAGGAGGCCGCATCGCGTCATTCGTCGGCCAAACATGGCACCGACTGGAAGCCCGGCAATACCGCGTAGATGTAAAGTGCGCTGATGTTGTATGGTAGCGCTGCCGGCCGGGTCTCCAATCCGCTGCCCAAACGAGCGGACTGCCTGCGGCAAAAAGCCCGCCACAAGCAGAATCGCGCTGGGCAGCTGGCTCGCCTGCAAGACTTCGCAGCTCAGGAACATTGGGGACGACTAGCGTCGAACCGCCGACATGATCGGCCAGTTGCAACTCACTTCTCGGCACGACCTCCACTGCACGTCAGGGCGCATGGAAGATTTTCTCCTTTGGATGGGTGACCGGTGCGGACGTGCTTTTGTCCATGCAAGATTTCCGAAGAGTTATGAAATCGTTTGTTTCGATCAAAGTCATCCACGCTATGAATAGCTGCCGGACATGCGCTTCAAAGGGGCTTCAGGCTTCCCGGATGGCTACTCCGATTCGAAGCGCGTCGCATTCCATGCGCTCTATGACAACATTTTTCAGCAAAGGGTATGAGAGCAAACCCACACTTCTTTTTTCAGAAGTCGCTTCGAAGCAGCCGAGGCCTTGATGGGCTTCTTCACCAAGTTCGGCGATGGCGCCGCAGACATTCTTCCTCTTTCCGGGCTGAACAAGCGCAGAGTTCGCGCCTTGGCAGTGTGTCTGGGCGCTCCGTCTGATCTTGTTGAAAAGATCCCGACCGCCGACCTGGAGAACCTCGTCCCGGTCTCACTTACGATGAGATTGACGACTTCCTCGAAGGCCAAGAGATCAACGAAGCGGCGCACAGGCGTATACTTCATGCGCATTCCAGCACAGCCCATAAGCGAGCGCTTCCCGTCACAACGATTGCCATGACGGGTTCGATATTTAGGCATCGGCAATAGCGTCTCAACATACACGATCGATGGGCTTGCCGCAGTTAGGCAGCTAGCGGCCTGAATTACCGCTGGAGCGAAGCGCTGCTCTTTCAGCCCGCATGCGGTCATGAGGTTGACAGTGTCGGCACGTATCGCCGAGGCCGGCACGCGAACTCATTCTCCCTGAATGCCTGCTCTATCGATCTTCCGCAGCGTACCCACTTGACCGGTCGCTTCGACATTCCAGGCACCTGGATTGTAGCCGATCCTTGCCGCTCTCCTTCGGCCGGTCGCAATGCTAGACGTGCGGCCGTTACGCGATGCAGAGCTTGTTGTCAGATGCGTGATGCGAAATGTGAGATGCAGCTCCAGTTTTGGCGATGGCGGGCTCGCCGCATTGTTGATATCATCCGCACAGAACAGGCGCGCAAATGACATCGGATTCAGAGAAGGCTGAGGCGGTCGAGCAGTTACTTGATACACCTGACCTTGCAACCGCACTGGAAAGCGAACAGTTCAAGAAATTCCTCGACCAGGTGCCGATCGCCATAGCCGTTTCGGACCTTGCCGGTGAAGAGCGCGTGGTCTACGCCAATCCGGAATTCGAGAAACTGTCAGGCCTGACAGCCGCCAGGCTCACCCAAGAAAACTGGGTGGCCCTTTTAGCCACGGGCCTCCATCAGCAAAAGGACAGGCCGCTAGCCGAGGCCGTGGTCGAGGGAACCGATTTGGTCGGCACCTTCAAGCTGGAGCGCGGAGAGGACAAACCCGCGATCGTCGACGTTTATTCGAACGTGATCGAAGACGACAACGGCAAGGTGTGCTTCCGACTGGTGGCCCTGGTCGACGTATCCGCCCATGGCGAGGCGGGAGATGAGCGCTCGGCGGAGGAGCGTGTTAGCGAGAAAGACACGCTCCTGCGCGAACTGCAGCACCGGGTGAAGAACAACCTGCAGATGATCACCGCGCTGATCCGGCTGGAAAGCCGCAACGCGACCGAGGCCGACCGGAGACGGTTTGAGCGGCTCGCCGGTCGCGTCGACGCTCTGGCGATCCTCTACCAGACGCTAACGGCCGACGAGCCGAAGGAGGAGGTCGACCTTGGTGTGTATCTCAGCCAGATCGCGTCCGCGGTCATGAGCTCGCATGCGGTCGAGGGAATCCGGCTGGATATGAAGGTGGATACATATCCCGTGTCAATAAACGTCGCCATGCCGGCCGGGCTGGTCGTAAACGAATTGCTGACCAATTCACTAAAGCATGCGTTCCGGGGCCGCGATGGCGGCACGATAACACTGCACAGCGTCGTCGATGGCGACGGCTGCCGGGTTATAGTGGCGGACGACGGAATCGGCCTGCCGGAAGGCGAGGTGTGGCCCAAACCAGGCAAGCTCGGAGCGCTGATCGCGCGATCGCTGACCGAGAACGCCAAGGCGCAGCTAGCCGTCGAGTCCAGCGCCAACAAAGGGACGAAGGTGACCATCGTTTTCAAGCGGTCGGCGGCAGCAAGCTGAACGGTTGCTGTCGACTAGCAGGCTGGCGGCTGGCTTCATGTCGCGGCTTTGAGCAGGTGGCTGCAAATAGGCTAGGTCGCCCTTCACGGCCTGCTTCACATGGTCGAGGTCTTCCATTATGCTCCAGGCTTGCTGCTTCTGACTTCGGCGGCCAGTCCATCCCCACCTAGCGGAAGGCACTCCCGCCTGATTGCGTTGCGGCTTGAGTCTTGACGGCGGGGGCACCTGACGCCTTCGCGCTCATCACGCGCGGGCCGGCAATTCAGCAGCGAGTCATCGCTTGGCCAATCTTGCCGAGGACGAAGGTCTAATCTACAAATAAAATTGGTCCGACTGTTCGTGGCCGGAGGTAACCGCGAATTTGCGCTATCGGGACAGGAGAGCAGTGCTGTAGGCAAACCGCGATGCGTGCATTCGTTCGATTGGTTCTACGATTATCCTGTCGCCTGGGGTGACCAGTTGCACCAGTATTTCCTACTACGCGCAATCTTTGCAGGGTCATGTGCAGATCATCGCGGCCCGCCAAGACATCGGAAAACTGATCGACGATCCTTCAACCCCTGAGATATTGCGCGCCCGAATGGCATCGGCGGCCGCCATATAATAGTTTGGGGCAAAGACGGCCGCGATCGAACGGCAGAGGACGCGCTCGCCAACAGATTGCGCGACAGACGATGGGGTGGATACCGCGGATACGACGCCTGGTTCGATGCTCCGATCAACAACGCGAAGCTCGCCGCGACTTCCGTCTACAGCGATTCGGTTCAAAGGCTTGGCGCGTTGGACAAAGCTCGCCGCGCCGAAGCGCGATGCATAGAAGCCGGGATAGTCGCCCGAACACAAGTCGAACAAGCGGAGTGGTCGACCGTTTCGTCCTCCCCGGGGACGAGCCGGTTGCTCTGGCCTGGGGCGACCTGATGGGTTCTTGCGGAGCACTGTCTCCAGCATGGCGATCAGGTCTTCGGGAAGTATGGCCTCATTCTGCACAGACGGTTTTGCGTGGCTGTTACGGATGCCGGCGGGCACGGTGGCGATATGGCGGTCCTTTCGATCGAGCGGCTCGCCACGCTGCGTATAATTCCACGCCAGGGAGGAGAGACGGCGCTCGATCGTCGCCACAGAGTTTGGTTTCTTGTCTCCTGTAACCTTTCTGGATGCACATGTAGAGGCCGACGGTCTGCGGATCAGGCGGCAACACCTCGAGGTGCTGCCGGCGCGCCCAGGCGCAAAAAATCCGCTCTCGACCGAGCGGCGTCAGACCGGTATTCTTATGGATGTTCATCCGGTCCCCCTGGAGTCACTGAAGCTTCGACAATCTCAGCTTTCCCGGTTCGGACCGGATGGACAACCTACTGAAAGCTCACAACTAGCTACCAATGCGATCAGCTTTCGGGCTATCGGGCGCATCCAGGGAGGATGGGTATGTTCTTGGCTAACGGGCTCAAGCTGCGGGACCGCGGGTGCACGCTGGCACTGATATTGGCGATCATATGTGTATGTGCGCCTGCACTGGCGGCAAACGCGTCGGATCAGGCGTGCCGGTCCATCGCCAAGCTCAAAATTCCAAGCGTGATCTTTACCGAGGCTAGCCTTCAAAAGCCGCAGGAGATCCCCGCAGATCCCTTCACTGCATTCACCGGCGCCTCGCCTCAGGCGGTAAAAGTGGGCGGGCACTGCCTTGTCCGAGGTGTTATCGGGAAACGCCAGGGGGTCGATGGTCAATCATATGGCACCCGGTTTGAGGTGCGTCTTCCGACGACCTGGAACGACATGTTCCTTTTCCAGGGCGGCGGCGCAGTTGATGGCTTCCTGGCGCCGGCCGTCGGGACCATTCCTTGCCGGAACTCGACCGCGGCTCCCGGGCTCTTGCGCGGCTACGCTGTTGTAAGCATGGATGGCGGGCACCCAAGCCCCGATCCGGCTTTCGGGGTCGATCAAGCCGCACGCATTGATTTTGCGTACGCCTCCATTGGCAAAGTCACTTCGGTCTCGAAGCAGGTGACTGCCAAGTTCTATGGGGCGGCTCCGAAAAAGTCGGTGTTCATGGGATGCTCGAATGGCGGTCGTGAGGCGTTGATAGCGGCTCAGCGATATCCGCTCGAGTTCGACGGCATTGTTGCAGGTAGCCCGGGTTTTCGTCTCAGTGCCGCCAACATTGCCGAAGCCTGGGATACTCGCCAGTACATGAGCATCGCTCCCAAGGATGAGGCCGGCCATCCCATTCTATCCCGCGCCTTCTCCCAGCAGGATCTGAACATCGTCGCCAAGGCGGTTCTCGCTGCCTGTGATGCCCGCGATGGCATTGAGGATGGCGTCATCAACGCCTGGCAGCAGTGCCGGTTCGACCCAAAGGTCCTGTCCTGCCAAGGCGATAAGACGGACAGCTGCCTCACGGCTGGTCAAGTGCAGGCCATGAGCCGCGCGTTCGCGGGTCCGGAAAGCTCCGATGGCGAAAAGCTCTACAGCGATTGGCCATATGATACGGGCGTTGCGGGCGCGGACTGGAGAATGTGGAAGCTGGGCAATTCCCCCACTTCCCAGTCGGATGCAAATAACATCGTTCTGGGAGCCCGCTCGCTTCAATACTACTTCATGACGCCCCCGGCGCCGAATTTTGACCCCCTGAAGTTCGACTTCGACAAGGATCCGGCACGCGTTGCGGATACGGCCAAGCTCAATGATGCGACCGGCACGTATCTCGCCAGCTTCGCTGCCCACGGTGGAAAGCTGCTCTTGTTTCAGGGACTTTCCGATCCGGTCTTCTCAGCCAACGATCTGGTGCGCTGGTACAAGCAAGTCGTCGAGGTCACAAGCGGCGGCGATTTGGAAGCGACTCGCCGTTTCGTGCGCATGTTCATAATCCCGGGGATGACCCACTGCGGCGATGGCCAAGCCTTCGACGACTTTGATCCTTTGGCCGCCATCGAGGGCTGGATAAACCAAGACAAGGCTCCGGATTCTCTCGCGGCTGGCAGCAAGGCATTCCCCGGCAAGCACCAGCCGATCTGCGCTTATCCCACTCAAGCTGCCTATGGCGGTAAGGGAAATCCCGATGAGATCGCGAGCTATTCGTGTCGGGGATAAGAGACCTCGTCATTTGTTCGCTTCAATCTGCGCGCATTCCCGGAACAGGTCTCCCGGACCAAGGATCGGTTGGAAAAGCTAAACCCGGAATTTGTGGGCCGTGCCATAACGCAGTTGATGATCATGCCTGACTACGAAGCGTCGGCCGCCGATAGTCTGGACACAGCGCTCGCTGTGCTCGATGAGGTAATTGTTATCGCCTGAGATCTGACCGCCTCATCCCAGCGGACAAAACGGGGGCATCAGAGCCCGGACGCCTTGGTGAGATTTACGCGGAAACGATCGCGCCGGCGCTGATAATTTCGCGTCATCTCCGCGGAGGCATGGCCGAGCTGTTTTTGCACATAGCGTTCGTCGACCTCGGCCGACGAGGCGAGGCCGGCGCGCAGTGACTGGCCGGCGAATTTCTTGGCCCGTTCGCCCTCCGACAGATCGCCGCGCACGCCGGCGGCGAGCGCCGTGCGCTTGACCAGGCGTGCGACCTCCTGGTCGTTCAAGCGATCGGCACCGACGGCTCTGCCTTGACCAGCAACGCGCCGAAACAGCGGTCCGTGCGCAATGCGCGCCAGTCTTAGCCAGGTCTGCAGAGCGACCACAGGGCAGGTGGCGTCGGAGGAGCCGCGGCCGATTTCGACCTCGCGCCAGCCGGTTTTGCCGCGCAATGTGACAAGCAGACCCTTATCGGCAAAAATCTCGACCCAGCCGCGCCCGTCCTCGCTCTGATCCCTGGCGACGTCGAGGCCGACGATTTCGGATCGGCGAAGGCCGCCGGTAAAACCCAAAAGCAGCATGGCGCGGTCGCGCAGACCACGCAGCGTGCCGCGGTCGAGGGTCTCGAACATGCGATCAGATCCTCGGGCAGGATCGCTTCCTTCTGCCGGGGAGGCGAGGCGTGGGTGTTGCGAACGCCAGCCATCACCGTGGCGATATGCCGGTCCTTGCGGTCCAGCGGCTGGCCGCGCTGGGCAAAATTCCAGGAGAGCGACGAAAGCCGGCGCTCGATGGTTGAAACGGTGTTGGGCTTTTTGTCGCCAGTGGCCGTACCTGACGCGCAGGCGGCGATATAGAGCCCGACGACCTCAGGATCGGGCGGGAACATCTCGATGCCTTGGCGCCGGCACCAGCTCGAAAAATGCTTCCAGTCGGCTGCGTAGGCGCGGCGCGTGTTGGCCGAACTCGCCGCCTCGATATAGTCGCGCGCGCGGCCGGCGAGCGCCTCAAGCTGCGCAGGCAGGCTGGGATTGGCAATGGCTGGAAGGGGAGGGGACGAGGCTAGGTCGGCATCGCCCATCTGCATGACGATATCGATGATGTCGGGCAAAGCCGCGGCGCTTTGTGTGTGAAGCTTGTCCGAAATTCGTAGCATATTTCGGACATCTTGACCGTCACTTCGTCCGAAATCGGACCACAGATTTCGGACAAAGCCCCGGCATCAACCCGTCAATATCTCGATCTGCCGTCGCCGCTGCAAACGTCGCCTGTGAGAGGCGAGCCGCCTCTAAACTGGTCGTATATCCCGATTAATAATAAGAATGTAGTCAACTTCCATATTTTAGAGGGCACGCATGCTGCCACTCAACCGGCCTGATCACCACACAAAGTCAGGAAGAACCTGGTTAGGTGCAAAGCGACAATTGCCTCGACAGCGGGTCCCGGAAGGTTTATGCTGCCCAATCTTACCGCAATCCGAAATGGCGATTGAGTACCTTCACGAGTGAAGGGATTCCCGCGGTCTTAGAGATGAGTTGTCGAATGGCGCGAAGTCGCACAGAATCGCGAAGTCGCACAGAATCGTGTGTTTGATACCGATCAGGATCGCGAGCTATTTCAGGCGCAGAGAGGTCTTGCGCCCGATGCACGAGTTGCTCCCGGTCCAACGGAAGTGAATGGGGTGGAACTGCTTTGTCGACCAAATTGTTGACGGAACGTCCGGCGCCCATTGTTGCTACATGTCTGGATTCTTGGGGCGTTTTGGATGATGCAATCCACCATCTCACTCCAAAGGGCAGTGGAATCTGGAACAATGTCGCTTTTGTACGCAGGACATCCTTCGCGCCCGATTGGCATATTGTCTTTAACTCTGCTTCTATTTTTGGGCTCCCTGTTGATATCGAGGCGAGTCCAAACAGGACAATTTTTGCAATCGGCGAACCGCCGACGAAAGCTCATCGCGCATTTCATGAAGGGCAGGGGAAAAATACCATCGTCCTGACGTCTGACGCAGAGCTGGCTGCTCGGCAGAATGCAGAGCGCCGATTCGTTTTGTCTCCACCTATCACTCGGTCTTGGTCTGTGACAAAGACATATGACCAACTTCTGGTCAGCGAAGTCGTGGACAAGCCGCTTCGGCTCTCATGGATTACCAGTAACATCGCCCTGCTTAAAGGGCATCGATATCGGCTGGCGTTTCTGGAACGGCTGAGAGAGGAGCTCGATTTTGACCTGTTCGGCCGAGGTTTTCGGCTGATTGGAGATAAATGGGACGCACTCGCACCGTACCGTTACAGTATAGCTTTCGAGAATACTCGTGCTGATTACTATTTTACAGAGAAGCTTATGGACTGCTTCGTTGCTGAAACAATGCCGATCTATTACGGCAGCCCGGCAATCACGAGGTTCTTCCCTTCCGACTCAATGGTTCTGATTGACCCAGAGGACAAGAACGTAATCCAAAAAATTCAAGAAATCATCGACTCGGACCTCTGGAAGGAGCGTCGCGGCGCAATACAAGAGGCGAAGCGGTTGGTTCTTGAGAAATACAATACGTTTGCTTATCTCGCGGGCTTCATCGAAAGCGTTCACGATAAACCCTTACCGCCGGAAGTTATACACATCGGTTCGCCTGCGGTCGATTTTGGGAGAGACGAATGAAGTACTCCAACGCTCGCTTCGCGTGCCCGGCGGTTGGTGGTCTGGCGAGATCGGTACGGAGCGCTTGGCGGAGAATGCCTACCTGCGCAGACGGGCCGGCACGGGCGCACGAGGTCATGCGCCCCGGCTGCCGCTGATCAGACGAACTGGGGAAGGCCAGGAACGGAATTGAGGACCTCGTCCACGAGTTCGTCGCCGGCATGTTCCTTGGCGAAGGCGATCGTCTCGTTGGCGATGGCGGCGATCTTTAGAATGCTGAGACCCTCACTCATCAATTGCTGGCCGAGCCCCATGAGGCCGCCTCCGCCCTCTGGGTCGTTGCCATGATACTTCGCCACTAATTCCGAAGCTCCGGGAATGGCCGCGATCATGCGCGCAACGGGACCGTCGGCCGCGTGGCGTTGCAGGAAACCCAGCATTAACCCAACGGCCTTCTCTGCGAGAGCCGGGCCGATGCCGGCACCAGTGGCGATGCGCGATAAGAATTCTTCCATGGCAGGGTTCGTCTCTCTTTAATGAGGTTTACACGGGGCCGGTCCGGCGCCCAAAGCGCCCTTGGCCGAACCACAATTGAACTCCACAAAAATAGGCCGGCGGAAGTGCTATTGCAACTGCGCGTAAAACCGCCTCTGTCAACGCAAGCTGCGTCGGACGTGCGTATTTCGCAAAAACGGGACAGTCGTTCCGCTAAATCGCGGACAGCAGTTTCACTAATTCGCGGACAGCAGGATGGGGTCGGCGCTCGGTTGCCTGGTTGAAGTCATTTGCGATTGATTTCGCCGTTTTCGGCGCCGGTCAAGGGCGGCGGTGTTTTTTGCTTTCTCATGCTGTCGCCTTCGAGGGTGATGCGATGGGCGTTGTGGATGATCCGGTCGAGAATGGCGTCGGCTATTGTCGGCTCCGCGAATGCTTCATGATGCACCTTTTCTTGATCGCCTGGTCCGTTGCAGTCGGCGTTGAAGTTGATCGATCTGGTCGCTGGAAAGGTTTCCGCTTGGCCGCGGGCGTCACCATTTCTTTCCCACAAGATCCTTCAACGCGGCATTGTCGAGCATGGCGTCGGCCAGAAGCCGCTTCAGCCGCGTGTTCTCGTCCTTCAGAGCCTTCAGTCGCCGAGCCTCGCAGACATCCATCCCGCCGAAGCGGGCCTTCCAGTTGTAAATCGAGGCGTCGCTGACCCCGTGCTTGCGGCACAGATCGGCAACCGATACCCCGGCCTCATGTTCCTTCAAACTTCCGATGATCTGCTCTTCAGAGAAGCGGCTACGTTTCATGTCCTGGTCCTCTCGATGGGCCAGAACGAACTTCAAACCTGATTAGATAAGAGGGGCAAGGTCAAGGTCGATGACTCAACTGTTGTGTGGGGAGAGCTCTTTCTTCTCATTCGCTCCAAATGCGGACGCGGCGCACGAGCTCGGAAGTTGAGATCCCGTAGCGATCGTGAAGCGTCGGCAGCGCGCCAGCGTCGAGGAACTCGTCGGGCAGGGCGATCTGGCGAAAGACTGGGGTCACTCTCTCGCGCATCAGCAGCGCGGCAACGCCTTCGCCAAGGCCACCAATGATCGTGTGGTTCTCCGCCGCCACCACCAGCCGTCCCGAACGGCGCGCGGCAGCGAGTATCGCCTCCGTATCCAGAGGTTTGATCGTCGGAACGTGCAGAACGGCGCAGCCGATCCTGTCGGCTTCAAGCGCCTTCGCGGCCTCCAGCGCGCGCATGGTCATCAGGCCGCTGGAAATGAACAATACGTCCGCGCCCTCGCGCAGCATTCGCGCCTTGCCGATTTCAAATGTATAGTCGTCTTCGTCGAGCACGACAGGAACCTTACCGCGCGAAAGCCGCATGTAGACCGGCCCGTTGTAGTCCGCGATCGCCTCCGTGGCCTGTTCGATGTCGAGCGCGTCGCAAGGGTCGATGATCGTCAGGTTCGGCATCCCGCGGAAGATCGCGATGTCCTCCGTCGCCTGGTGGCTGGGGCCGTAGCCGGTCGTCAGCCCCGGTAAGGCGCAGACGATCTTCACATTGAGTTTCTCCTCGGCGATCGCCATGCAGATGAAATCGTAGGCACGTCGCGATGCGAAGACGGCGTAGGTGGTGGCGAAGGGCGTAAAACCCTCCCGCGCCAAGCCGGCGGCGGCGCTCATCAGCACCTGCTCCGCCATGCCCATCTGATAGAAGCGGTCCGGATGCTCCTGTGCGAAGACATGGAGATCGGTGTATTTCGCGAGGTCCGCCGTCAGGCCAACTATCCCGGGCCGCTGGTGCGCCAGTCTGGCCAGTGTGTGCCCGAACGGCGCATTGCGTGTCGGTACGCCATCGGGCGCGATCGACGCGATCATCGCCGATGTGGTCTTGCGCTCACTGGCATTGGCGGCGTGGCGCGGCGCGAACTTTGACAACCTCAACGCGGACGTCCCTTTTCCAAAGCTTCGAGCGCTAACGTCCATTCGTGCGGTTCGACGCGGATGAAATGCGTGATGTCGCGGGTTTCCAGGAATGGCACACCCTTGGCCATGCGCGTATCGCAAACGATCACACGCGGACGAGGTTCCTTCAGGCCGCGCGCCATGTCGAAGGCCTTGCGGACCGCCTCGATGTCGTTGCCGTCGACGCGCTGCGCATGCCAGCCGAACGCCTCGAACTTGTCGGTCACCGGTTCGGAGGAGAGCATGGCCGTCGACGGACCATCGGCCTGCTGATTGTTGAAGTCGACAATGGCAATGAGATTGTCGAGCTTGTGGTGGGCGGCCGACATCGCGGCTTCCCAGGTCGAGCCCTCACCGAGCTCGCCGTCGGACAAAAGATTGTAGACGAAACTGTCGCTTCGCTTGCGCGTCAGCCCCATGCACATGCCAACGGCAATGCCAAGGCCGTGACCGAGCGAGCCGCCGGTGATCTCCATGCCGGGCGTGTATGGCGCCATGCCGGACATCGGCATACGGCTTTCATCGCTGCCATAGGTTTCGAGCTCTTCCTCCGGCAGCACGCCCGCTTCGATCAGAGCCGCGTAGAGCGCGATCGCATAGTGTCCGATCGACAGCAGGAAGCGGTCGCGTCCCTCCCACAACGTGTCCTCCGGCCGGTAACGAAGCGCATGGAAATAGGCGACGGCAAGCACGTCGGCGACACCCAGCGCCTGTCCGACATAACCTTGGCCCTGGACTTGACCCATCCGCACGGCGTGTCGGCGGATACGATAGGCTCGTTCGGCCAGGCTGACATTGCTGCCAGCGCGAGGCATCTCAAGCTCCGTTGTCCACTCAGCCATGGATTAGCATCCCACCGTTGACATCGATCACGGCGCCGGTGATGTAGCTGGCCAGATCGGAAGCCAGGAAGAGATAGGCGCCGGCTACGTCGCGCGCCTCGCCCAGCCGGCTGAGCGGGATTCCCTTGATGATGTCGGCGCGCATGGCGTTGGTCAGTTTGCCGCCGGTGATGTCGGTCTGGATCAGGCCCGGTGTGATGCAGTTGACGCGGATGCCTTCGGGACCGAATTCGCGCGCCATGGCCTTGGCAAGCCCCAGAACACCCGCCTTGGCAGCCGAATAGTGCGGGCCACCGAAGATGCCGCCGCCGCGCTGGGCCGAAACTGACGACATGCAGATGATCGAGCCGCCGCCATTTTCGCGCATGTTCGGGATGAATGCCTGGCTGAGATGGAGCACGCCGCGTAGGTTGACATCGAGGATGCGGTCCCAGTCAGCCGCGCTGATCTCCAGCGTCTTGACGGGCTGCGTGACGCCCGCATTGTTGCAGAGCACATCGATCCTGCCCAAGGTTTCTGTCACTTGCGCCGCCGCCCTCTTGCAGGCGTCGAGGTCCGCGACGTTGCACCCAAGGCCGATATGGTCGGGTCCAAGCGACGCAGCGGCGTCACGCGCTTGCCCGTCATCGAGGTCGAGTATTGCAACGCGAGCCCCGTGCTGTACCATCAGCGCTGCCGTGGAGCGGCCAATTCCCCGCGGGCCCGCGGCCCCCGAAATCACCACGGCCTTGCCCTTCAGCAACAAGTCGAACTCTCCTGCTATTTCTGTTTGCCGGTGATCTAAAGTCGGTAGAACCGGGCGGCGTTGTCATGGAACAGCGCGAGCCGCTCCTCGTGCGGGTGGGCGATCGTAATTTCCTTGAAGGCGTTCAAAATGGCGTCGAAGCTCGAGAACAGCTTGTCGACGGGGAAGTTCGTCGCGAACATCGAGCGGCCGACGCCGAAGGCTGCGATCGCCTCCTCGACATAAGGACGGATCGAGAACGTGGTCCAAGTCCAGTCGCCCATGCCGAGGCCCGAGATCCAGGCGACGTTCGGCGCTTGCGCTAACTGGTGCATGCCTTTTTTCCAGGCGCCAAAATGCTCGGCGCCGTCGACCTGCATGCCGGTGTGATTGAGAATGATCTGCACGTCGGGAAAGTCGCGCGCCAGTTCGAGGAACTCGCTCATCTGCGGATAGTAGAGCTGCGGGTCGAAGCTCAGCCCGCGCTTCGCCAGCTCCCGGAAGCCGCGCCGCCATTCGGGCGTACGACTGACCTCCGGCCGCGCCAGATAGGTCTTGGCGGGGTCGGGATGATAATTCATCGGCTGCCGCATGCCGCGGAAGTTCGGTATTCCATGTGGCGGTCGAGGAGGTCGCCGACGTCGGGCTGGGACAGGTCGGCATAGCCGACGATGCCATGCGGAAAGCCTCGCTTGTTGGCGATCTCCTGCAGCCAGCGCGTTTCCCCAACCGGATCGCCGGGATCGAGAAGCAGCACTTCGGCTCCGGTGGAAAGGGCACGAGCGATCTGGACGATCTGGCCTTCGTGGAGGGACAATTTGCGTGCCGGCATTATCGATGATCGCTTCGCCGATCGCTGGGTCGATCAGCCGGAGCGCTCCGAGCGCAGTTTCGCGCGTGCGGCGACTGCTTATCTGCGACCAGCCCGACCTCGCCTGCACAATGCCGATGTTTTCCGCGACCGGACAGCTCGGGCAACAGCGCCAGCTCCTGATGCACCACCGCGATGATCGGGCTGTTGTGGTCGGCCTTCGACGAGGCGAAGCCAATCTCGCCGGCTTCGCGTGAGGTCAGCCCTGTGACGATGCGGATGAGAGTGCTTTTGCCGGCGCCGTTGCCGCCCAGGAGCGCGTGGATTTCGTCGGCCCGGACCTGAAAACTCACACCCCGCAGGACACGGGTTGCGTCATAACTCTTCTCGATATTGGCAGCTTCGATCAGGGGCTTCCTGGTCCATACCTGTCCAACTCCCGGCACGTTGCCGGCGCTACCCAAGCTTTGGGTTGAACTCGGCTCCATCCTGTATCTCCTTCCGGGACCACTGTGCGACCGATTGACATTCGGCTCAATTTTCGTTTCTTAACATTCTGTGTAGCTGAGCTTAACTGACGAGGACGAGGTCAGACATCAAGTTCAATTCGATGACGCATTTCGAGGCAGTCGCGCGGCTCGGCGGCGTGGCAAAGGCCGCTCAGGAATTGCAGGTGACACCTTCGGCGGTTAGCCAGCAGCTGCGGCTGCTCGAACACCAACTCGGGGTGCGGCTTTTTCAGCGCGAAAAGCGCCATCTCTCGCTCACGATCGACGGTGAGCGGCTCTTCCAGACCACGACCCAGGCTTTCGAATCCATACGCGAGGTGCGTAATGCCATTGTGCGGCAGCGCGAAAGCTTCCAGCTTAGCCTGCGCGTCAGTCCTTCCTTCGGCGAGAAATGGCTGGCGCCGCGGTTGGCCGAGTTCAGCAAGGGCTATCCGAGCTGGAATTTGCGCGTCGACGCCACGCCCAATTTCTCGGATTTCGAAACGGAGGTCATCGATCTCGATCTTCGTTATGGCGACGGCGGCTGGGCCGGCCTTTATTCGGATTGCGTCGTCAACGATCTGATCCTGCCGATGTGCTCGCCTTCCTATCTTGCCGAACTGCGCGCGATCTCACCGGATCCGCGCGAGCAGCTTCGCCATGCGCGGTTGATCGACAGTGTGAAGGCCTATTTCCGGTGGGATTATTGGCTGCCGTGCAACGGTATCCAGGGCGCCCGCATGACATATCCCTATCGTTTCGACCGTTCGTCAATGTCGGTTCAACTGGCGAAGGACGGTGCAGGTGTGGTCCTGGAAAGCACATCCATCGCATTCGAGGACATGGTGTCGGGTTCTCTGGTTCCGGTCTCGATAGAGTTCGAGGTCATCGAGTTTCCGGGATACTGGCTGGTCTGTCCTTCGCGGCATATGAACCGGCGCGCGGTTCGCCTGTTTTCGGACTGGGTGTCACGCGTGGGTAAGCGCGACACCGATCTGGCTCGCCGGTTTCTGGCGGATAAGCAACTGCGCATATCGTTCGAACGACGGCCTCATTTCGGGGCACGGGATGACAAAGCGGCGCCAATGGCGTGAACAGTTCGGCGTTCAAGACATGGCAAGACGAGATTGACAGCAGGTTGCGGTTGAGGAGCTGGCAAAACCCAGGCTGTGTGCAAGGGAAGGCGGGTTGGCCCCGCTTTTCATTTTCCGCGTAGCCTGTGCCTGTGGCTGCCCGCGCCACAAGGCATTGGTGCAAAATGTGGCATTAGGCACAATCAGCTCTTTGATGCCGCCTGCTATGTCGGCCTTGCCGGGCAGCGAACGGACTCCGGGCGTGCGCACGCCGTCATGCGGTTGAGAACGGCGCAGCCGATGGCGACCTCGGTCTGCTGAGCCGAAAAGGAGCGGGCTCGCAGGCGACGTCCGATCAGCCCCTTGTAGCGCCCGACGGCGGTCTCGATCAGGGCGCGCTTGCCATAGCCGGTGGACGCCTGCCAATTCAGCCTTCCATCATTGGCGATCGCCGTGATGTGACCGTCCCTTTGACCGGGTGGTCCGGTGTCATCACTCTCCACGGCCGTTGAACGTGGCGGGATGACTATCCTTGCGGTGACGCTGTGTTGCAGCACCGCGCAGTAGGTGGGACCGCCATCATATGCTCCGTCGGCCGTGAATTGGTCGATCTCTGCGTCGATCCGGTCGAGCAGCGGCTTCACCTGCGAGGGATCGTCGCCGTCCTGGTCGGTCAGACAATGGGCGATGATCTCCCCGCTGTCGGCATTGAGAACCAAATGCAGCTTGCGCCAGGTCCGGCGTGATCTGGCACCGTGCTTGTCTTCCAGCCATTGGCCGGCGCCGTAGACTTTCAAATCCGGTGCTATCGATCAGCACATGCAGCGGACCGTCCTCGGGATGCCGCTGCCGCTTGGCCGATGGTTCCCATATCTGCGCCCGGCGGCTTAGCGTCGTGTGATCGGGAACCGGTAGATCAAGCCCCATCAGATCGAGCAGCGAGGTCGCCAATCCCTCGCTCTGGCGCAGACGAAGCCCGAAGACGCATCCCAGTGTCAAGACCGCCTCGATGGCGAGATCGGAATAGCGGGGCTGGCCGCCGCGGGTCGTTCTTCGCGGCGCATGCCACCTGGCCAAGGCTTCTTCTGTCAACCACAGCGTCAGACTGCCGCGCCGCCGAAGGGCCGCCTCGTATTCCGGCCAGTTTGTCACCTTGAATTTCATCTTCGCGACTCGGTGGCGGCGGCTGGCATTGTGTTTGTAGGGCATCGGGCGAAGATCATGTCGTTGGCGATCTCGCCTGCCTATCGGCAAACCCTTGAAAAATGTTCCACGCACCAACGCCTCGACAAGCACCTTTCTTGAAACATTTCCCGAACCACCCGCAGCGCAAAGCCTCCCCATGAGAAAAGAGCATCCCATGTCTTTCACGCCATTGATTGCCCCGAGATCAAGGCCCGCTACCGGGATTTTCATCTGATCAGCATTGTGGTGCGGAACGCTGAAATCGACGTGCCGGATGCACAGGCGTTGAACGACACGATTGCGGCGGCGGAACAGGCGGCGCTTCGCGATGACGCCCAAAGGGACGCGCATCTTGCGGCGTGGGCCGTTGCCTACGAGGCTATCGTCGGCGTGGCGGCGGTCTTAGTTGTCCAGACTTCCGACACAAAACCTGGCGATGCGCCAAACTCGACATTGAGATCCCGAACCGAGCGCCAAGAACCACTGCCGCCGCCAGACGCACGTCCGCCTCACCAGAACACTCCGATCACCGATAGCGCGCCTGCAGCCGGTGGTGATCAGAAAACACCAAGCCCGCCATTGGTGGATGATTTGCGCTCCGCGACAGCTGTCGAGCTGCCGCCAGGCGAGCAATTCCCGGTGGCAGTCGTGTCCAGGACAGCCAATATCCGTTCCGATCCTTCAATGGCCGGTGCGGTGTTGAGCCAAGCTCCGGCCGGCACGGCCCTGACAGTGGTCGAAGTCAAAGGTCGCTGGGTAAGGGTCAGCAAGGACGAAGTCACGCTGGGGTGGATAAGCCGTTCCCTATTGGAGCCGAATCCGTCAGTGGCACAGCCTTCCTACCAGTAGCACACAGGGCTTCTACCGCCAGGCTTGCTATAGGCGCTTCGACCGCCGCACAAACGCCCATTGCGCATCAGGTCGTATGGGCAGTCGCATCTGCCGACCACGGCGTCTCTGACAGGATCGCCCGAGGCATGCTCAGAAACGCTGCCGTCATCTGGTGCAGCCGTTGGCGCGACCGGTGTGGTCGAAGTCAGGTCGACCGGCTTCGCTTCACTGAGGTAGTCGCCATGGATCCATCCGATACGTGCGGAGACGGTCACATTGTACCAGTCTCCTTGTTGGCCGTTAGTCTGGACTAGGTCGCCCGGCGGAAGCGTGGTGATGATACGCGACCCGGTGTCCGGCGCGACCCTGACACGGACTTTTTTCGTGGTGTACAGCCAGCGAACCAACGTGGCGGGGTTGGGCTTCTGAGCAGCCACTGCGTCGGGCTTTGCATAGGCAATCGAACTGTTGCTCGGCTGTGCCTGAGGAGGCGCGGTTGTGGTTGCCGCGGGGGCCGCGGGCGGGGCGGGGGCTGGCAATCGGGCGTCGATGCTCGACATGGCCCACCCGATAGCGCAGAAAACCGCAATGCCCCAGCCGATCCGTTGTTGGCTGACCATTTCACCCTCCCTGCACAATACAAAACAGAGCAGTTCGCGAAAGTCGAATCGACTTTTGGGTGGTTAAATCTCAAGTCAATTGACAGCAGAAACCGAGCATCTGTAGATAGAGAAGGGGATTGAAAAATTGGGGCGGGCAAGCGCATCGACTCGCTTTGCAATTCCGGTTTCAATAATTTTTGGGCGCTACCTGCCGAATGCCGGGAGACCCGGGCTTGCGGGAAGCGATATTTCGGCGGAAAGGCGAGTAAAATGTCCAACCAATTTGATCAGATACCGTTCGGGGCTGCAGAGTTCGCGGATAACCCCGAGCCTCGCTGTCCATGCCTCCTTCTGCTCGACACGTCCTATTCCATGAACGGAGCGCCGATCGACGCGCTCAACCAGGGCCTTGTCGCCTTCAAGGACGAGCTCGCGGCCGACAGCCTGGCGATGAAACGCGTCGAGGTCGCCATCGTCACCTTCGGACCGGTCAACATCGTCGCGCCGTTCCAGACCGCTGATCTGTTTACGCCTAGTACGCTGGCGACCAGCGGCGACACCCCAATGGGTGCGGCGATCGAGCAAGGCCTCGAGATGTTGCGACGTCGCAAAGATGAGTACCGCGCGAACGGCATCTCCTATTACCGCCCCTGGGTCTTTCTGATGACGGACGGCTCGCCCACGGACAGCATCGTTGCTGCCGAACACGCGGTCAAATCCGGCGAGGCGGCAAAGGCGTTTTCGTTCTTCGCCGTTGGCGTCGAGGGTGCCAACATGGACATCCTCGCCAAGCTCTCCACACGCCAGCCGCTGAAGCTAAGCGGCCTCAAATTCCGCGAGCTGTTCTCATGGCTCTCCGCATCGCTGTCGGGCGTCTCGCAGTCGCAGGTCGGACAGACCGTGGCGCTCCAATCTCCCGCGGGTTGGGCCGAGGTGTGATGTCTTGGCGCATAGCGTCGGCTAGCGCCATCGGCACTTCGCATGTCACGGCCGGCAAGCCCTGTCAGGATAATTCGATCCATGCCCTGATCGAGGGCAGGGAAGGTCCAGTCCTCGCGGCCGCCGTCTGCGACGGCGCTGGCAGTGCGGCGCATTCGGAGGTTGGGTCTTGGCTGGCCGGGCAGAACCTGCTGGAACTCATTTTCGTGCACTTCGCAGAGAACGGTGCGCTCGATCAGATCGACCGGCCAAAAGCGTTGGGCTGGGTGACCGAAATTGCCGAGCGCATCGCCGCTCATGCGCGCGCACTCGGGCACGAGGTGCGCGATTATGCATGCACGCTGCTGGTTGCCATCCTCGGCCCCACAAGCGCCGTGTTCTTTCAGGTCGGTGACGGCGCAATGGTCGTTTCGCACGGCAGTGAAGACGGATGGTCCTACGTGTTCTGGCCGCAGCACGGCGAGTTTGCCAACACGACCAACTTCGTCACGTCATCAAATGTCCCGGATGTGCTCGAATTCGAGTTCGCGCCGCGGCGCATTGACGAGGTCGCGCTGTTCTCGGACGGTATCGAGAACCTCGTCTTGCACCAGGCTTCGCGCAGCGTCCATCAGCCCTTCTTCGATACGATGTTCCCGGCCGTCAGACGATCGGCGGTGGCGGGCGAGGACTCTACGCTGTCGGATGGGCTGAAGGCTTATCTGCTTTCGCCGCAGATCTGCGAGAGGACCGATGATGACAAGTCGTTGATCCTGGCCACGAGATCGCCAGCTGAAGCGATGGTGGCCGCAAAATGAATGCCAAGGTCCGCGAGGTGTTCACCCTGCGAGGGGAAGCCCTCAAACTTGGCGAGATCGTCGGCCAGGGCGGCGAGGGCGCCGTCTACGACCTGGCTGCACACAAGAACCATGTCGCCAAAATCTACCACCGGCCGCTCGAGCAGCAGAGGATCGACAAGATCCGTGCGATGGGCAAGATCAAGACCGATTCACTCGAAAAGCTGACGGCTTGGCCGACGGGGCTGGTCTGCTCCAAGGACAGCAAGCCCATCGGGCTGATCATGCCGAAGATCAGCGGTCGCAAGAGCATCCATCAGCTCTACAGCCCCAAAAGCCGCAGAACCGACTTTCAGCGGGTTGATTGGCGATTTCTGACCCGTGTGGCGGCAAACACCGCGAGAGCATTTGCGGCCGTTCACGACAACGCCTGCGTCATCGGCGATGTGAACCACGGCGGTGTGCTGGTTGCGCAGGACGCTACCGTGCGCCTGATCGACTGCGACAGCTTCCAGGTCTCCTATCTGGGCCAGCAATATCTTTGCGAGGTGGGCATCGAGACCTTCACACCGCCGGAGCTGCAGGGCAGATCGTTTTCGGGCATCGTGAGGACGCCCAATCACGACAATTTCGGTTTGGCCGTGATGGTGTTCCTGTTGCTGTTCATGGGAAAACACCCCTTTGCCGGCCGCTACGCGGGAACCGGCGACATGCCGATTTCGAAGGCGATCGAGGAGTACCGCTTTCCGTACGGGGCCAACGCCGCCGCGGTCGGAATGGCGAGGCCTCCGAGTTCCCCCGAACTTGCCATCGTCGGCCCACGACTTACAAAAATGTTTGAGGATGCCTTCTCGCAAAGGGGAACGTCGGCTGGCAGGCCCGTGGCCCGGGACTGGGTGGCTGCCCTGGCGGAACTTGAAGCGAACCTCAAGCAGTGCTCCGCCAATTCCAGCCACTGGTCACTTGGCTCATCGCCGTGCCCTTGGTGCAAAATGGAAAGTGCCACCGGCGTCCCGCTGTTCTCAACCGTTGTTCCCGCCGGCGGGGCGACTCTTTTCGATATCGCCGGATTCCAGCGGCAGGTGGACGCCATCCCGCATCCCGGACCGGTGCCGACCGTCTCCGAGAAGAATGTGACACCCGATCCCAACGCCTTGAAGATCAAGGGGCACGCGCGCCGCACCAACTTCCGGGCCGGAATAGCGGCCGCAGTGGTCGGCGTCGCCGGCTTGATGATGGCGCAGATATGGGTGCTGGGCATCGCCTTGGGGGTCTTTCTGGGACTGAGAGGTCTCCTGAACAGGGACAGTGAGGCTGCGGAATACCGGCGTGTCGCCGCCGAGGCCGCCACCCAATGGAAGAACGCGCAATCCACATGGATGCAGAGGGCCGGGCCGGATGCTTTCGACAGGCAAAAAACGGTCCTCGCCGCGCTCAGGCGCGAATGGGACATCTTGCCTTCCAAACGGGTAGCCAGGATCTCGGAGCTTGAGCGCAACCGCCGTCAGGCGCAGCTGCACCGGTTCCTGGACAACTTTGAAATCTCATCGGCAAAGATCGAGAGCATCGGACCCGGCAAGAAACAGGTGCTAGAGTCGTATGGCATCGAAACAGCGCTCGATGTCGAGAGAAACAAGCTTTACAGCGTGCCCGGATTCGGACCCAAAACCGCGCAGAAGTTGTTGAATTGGCGAAGGTCCGTCGAAGCCCGCTTTGTCTTCGATGCCTCACGAGCGATCGATCCACGCGATATCGCGCAGATTGACCAGGATATTCTCGGCGACCGCAAGCGGCTGCAGGGCGCCTTGATTCTTGGTCTTGAGCAACTCAAGCAGACAAGAGCCCAGATTCTTGCCGCCCGTGAACACAGTCGCCCGGAAATGGAGCGATTGCGGTTGGTATTGGATCAGTCGTCGGCAAACGTTGCCGCGATTTCAGGTTGAGACGGCTAACGCTGGATCGCCAATCAGGCTCGGTGAGTTGTGGCATACCTTCATCACCCTGGTTGCGCGTCAGTGTGAAATACCGATTTCACCTTGTTGGAGGCCTCGACGATTTTTGCCGGCCGGAGCGCTGACTTGAAGAGAGGTGAACGGCGGCTTTGCGCCTTCATTACGGCCGTTCGGGACGTCGTTGGAGCTTCCTATAAGCAGCCCCTAAGACAAGGGCGGCGGTACGTCTGCGCCAGATGCGGAACTCCCGGTGTCCCCTTTTGTGGAGCCTGGACTGGTACCACTCGATCCTCCCGTGTCGGATAAAAAAGTGACTTCCGCATCCGATTTGCCGCCAGACGGAGGGGCTGAGGGTCGCTCTGCCAAAAGGGTCAAAGGTGGCTGACCAGCGTGGACGGATTCGTTGCAGCATGTTGAGTTCGATCCTATCGCCACAACCGCAGGGGCACGTCATGGCGGCTCCCCAATAGCTGCCATCACCGCCAGCAAGATAGACATACCCAGGCACGGGACGATCGGGAAAGTCCTCTACCAGCTCGAAACGCCAAAGCAGCGGGCGGCGAAAGACGCTCCTAAATATCCTTTCGGGCGCGGCGAGCAGCCAAAGCCATGCCGCGACGACAATCGACCAGACTCCTTTCATGAGTAGACCTCGCTCAGTGCAGGCATGCCAAGAAGCGGTTTGCAGTCGCCTCGACCTACCAATTTATCGAACATGCCAGAAGCAGGCCCCTCGGGGCCCCTCATGACCTCACCGCCGACGAAATTGACACGCACGACAGCAAACTCGGCGTTGTCGTCGAGCCGGTAAGGATGGAGACGGGCCAGGAACTCATTTACAGCAATGCTGGCGATTTGCATGTTGATACTAATGACCGCGGGTCGATCCTCGGGCACGCCTCGAATATAACCGCGTGCCACCTGATCGCGGTACGCCTGCGGATCGGTGCGCCTTAGCCCCTCAGCCATTAACTGGTTGTCCGTGTAAACCTTGCGGTCACGGAGCGTCGCGCCATCAGGCTTCAAATAGTGAATCGCGCCGACCGCTTCATCGATTCCGCCACGGCCATCCGCTACGAGCTTCACACCAAGGTCAAAGTAAGGGATCGTGTAGAAGGAGGCGAGGCGATTAAGAAGGGCTCGTCCCTCAACGGTGTCCATGCACCCAAACGCAACATCGCATTCAGCCACGGCTTCAATGGCGCGCGACGTGGCAAGATCAGCGCGGATGATTTCGAGATCCGTGCCAAGCCCCATGGCCGCAATGGCGCGAGCCATCACTTCGACCTTGGGCTTGGCCAAGTAGCTATCCTCGCGCGAGCTGTTCAGGATGCGGTTGAGATTCTTGTCCTCAACCACGTCGGGATCAACGATTACGAGTCGTCCGAAGCCAAGACGCGCGAGCTGCTCAATGACTGGGCTGCCGGTGCCGGAGCATCCGACCACGGCGGCGGACATGGACCTGAGCTTGTTGATCGTTCCGGCGCCGAACATCTGCGCGTGCCGCCGCGCGAACTCCGGAGCGCTGGCAATACTCGACCCGCGCCGAATTGTGATGTCGTCTCCAATGACGGCGATGGAATCCAACATCTGCATACTGCCGTTAGGGAAAGCGGCGCGGCCGAAGAGCTCGCCATCTGGAAGCATCACCGCGCTAGCGTGCGGAAACAGGCTGTCGGTCCAGCCAAAAACGGAATTGAACAGGTCGGCGTCGGACTCGTCATCGAGCGATGAGAAGGCCCCGTAGCCGCCCGGATGGCTGTGAATCTTTAGGATCGCCATATCGTACTTCGCGGCCCTCTCGAGCAACGGGACCAAGCGCTTGGTCGACCATGTCACGCGGTCGGGCCTGCGGACGCTGCACTCGTCGTACGGGATCGGCACCAATTGGTGAACGGTGAGAATGCGAGCCCGCTGGCCACTGCGGCGGCCGCACAGCGCGACCGCAACGGCCTCGCAGCCATCGCCGGGTAGAAGGTGGTTCTTGAGAGCTTCATGCTGGCGTTTGGTGAGCCGCAGCTTGACCGGGATCATTTGTTGAGCTCCCGAGCCAGCCAAGTATCGACCTGCAGCAGGTGGGTGCAGATGCAGTCGACGCCCGGCCGCCAGGGATTCTCCCCGGTACGGTGCCGCGACCACTGCTGGAAGTCCCGCCCGTCGATCTGCGTCAGCGAGAGGTTGTTAACGGTGCGCCCGTTGTTGAGCGAGAGCGGCGGGGCGAAATAGACCATGTCAATCTGTTCATCGGGGTACTTCGGCGGTATCTTCAGTGCGGCGGTCGCGGTGGCCACATTGTAGCCGTCGGGAATCTTGTACCCCGGCAAAATAAGCCACTGGACCTTACCGGCGGCGAGCGCCTCCCACGGTCGCCGGCTGTCGACCAAGCATTCCTCATCTCCCTCAGGGAGCTGAAACTGCTTCCGCATGTCAGCCCTCCGACGGATCAAGCGCGAGGGTCTGGAAACGCTCGACCCGATGGACGTGGAAAACGACCGTCTGTTCGGGAGACACAGGCTGAAAGCCCTCTCCCGGAACCTTCATCGACAGCAAGTATTTGTCGGGCGTCTTGTCGACGAGGCCGAGAATCTGTGTCCCCGTCATCTCCTGCAGCTCGACGACTTTTTTCTCCTTGTCGATGCGCAGGCGGTATCTCTTGGCCTTCTTCGGCTGTTTCCCCTCCTTGGCCTGCTCCTCGAGATCGATGAGCTCTTCGAGTACCTCGACATCCTTCTTGAGCACAGCCACTTCTTCCTTAGGCTCCGCGATCTCGCGGCGTTCGAATTCAGTCATTTCTAAGGTTCCTTTGGTGAGTTAACGTTTCGCCACGCCCGGCATCGGATAGCGAAGGATTCCCTTGCATTTCAACCCGCTGGCGGCCATTGTAGGTCTAGATGAGCAACAGCTGACAGAAGCCAATACGCGTTAAGAAGGCTACCAAAACAATGGCTTACTTGAAGTCTGTTGTCTATCTGGACAACAGCATAGTTGCAGAAAACCGACGAGTCAAGGAGAGATGATGGCCGAGGCAGCCTTTGGCATTTTTTTGAGATTGCTGCGCGAGCGGCGAGACCTATCCCTGCGGGAATTAGGCCGACTAGCCGAGGTGGACCACGCCTACATTCATCGTCTCGAAACAGGGACCAAAGAATCGCCGTCGCCGGAAGTGTTGGGCAAACTCGGGCGGGCTCTAAAGGCCAACAAGCGCGACAGCGAGATCTTGGCCTTGCTGGCAACCCTTTCACAAGTGCCACCCGAGATGGGCGAGTTCCTAGCCTTGGACACGTCAGTCACACCTGTCGAGGTCAAGGCCCTAGCGGGCTTCGCCTTCCGAGGGAAGCGCACGTCCTATCAAGAACTTCTCCAGCGCATTCGTGCATTCTTAGCAGAAGAGGAAGGAAATGGATGAATTCACCGCTGTCATGAAGGCACGGGAGCTGGTCCGGAAGGCTGGCATCTTGTCCGCACCTGTTGATACCAAGGCTTATCTCCCGCACGTCCACGCCAAGCTTAAGGTCGACAAGACCATGGGGGATGGCGAAGCAGGCTCGACCTTCGAGATATCTGGGACCTATTACATCAGCATCAACGGAAACGAGCGACCGGAACGACAGCGCTTCACCACCTGCCATGAGATCGCGCACATTGTGCTGGCGCTACCTTCAGAGCACGTCCATGGCACATGGTGGAGCTATGCAAAGCGTAGTCCGAACGAGATTCTGTGCGATACGTTTGCCGCCGAGCTGCTGCTTCCGCATAAGCTTTTTAAGCCACTCGTCGACGACACTCAATTTGGCTTCAAAGCCATTGGAGGGCTGGCGAAAGATTTCGAAACGTCGCTTACAGCTACAGCGTCGCGATTTGCGACATTGTCAGATGCTCCTTGTGCGTTTGTGTTGAGTGAAGGCGGGTGCGTGAGGTATGCGGTGATGTCCCCCGCTCTGCGCGAAGTCAAGGCGTATGTAGCGCGCGAGCCCCTGCCAGATAATTGCCAAGCCGAGGCCTTAAGGCGAGGGAACCCCTATGAAGGCCCTGCCGAAATACCTGCCGACCTCTGGTTCCAGGACTGGCGAAGGGGCGGAACTTTGGTTGAGGATACGCGCTATTCTTCTGAATGGGACCAGACGTTGACACTTCTCTGGTTCGAAGACGAAGAGGTGCCTGAAGTCAAACGAGACCACGAAGATCGAGCCTCGGACGATGAGGGGTTGGCGGAACTCGACGGAATTCTGCCATGGCCGGGGCGAAAGCGGCGTAGATAGCGGCATTCTCAGTCTGTTTGATCGAACCAACCTTCAAATCCGCACGGGCTTCTGCGCCGTTACGATAGGGCGTCAATCTCTTTTGTTCCCCGTGCCGCTCGCCCAGGTGCGAGAAAAGCCCGAAGCTCCGCTCCGGGAGTATTTTACTTCCCGAAATCCAGTCATAACATGTGCCGCAGCGGTAGATTCGGGGGGGCGGCATGTATCTGTGCGGTGAAGGCATTGATGAGAGTACGCATCCGGTGAAGACCGCAGACGTGCGCATCCGGCAGCCAGGAGAACCTGAGCACCGGAGTGCTGGGGTCAAGCTTTCTTTGGGGAGACGCGATGATAT
>NZ_JAMYLV010000053.1:0-26724 GCF_040318195.1 Mesorhizobium sp. M1273
ACGCCGGAGAAGCCGCAAGCTCGAAAGCGCTTGACCTCAACATGCCGAATAGAGAAGTGCTTCAGGACTGCTGCAACCCGGACTTTTTCAACACTATCGGTCGGATCTTGCCGTTCATTGCGGATACCAAGCGTTAGGCTTTCACCACTAGCTCCGGGTGGCTATGCGCTTGCACGGGGCAGAGAAGGCCGCTAAAGGCCTTCGAAGGACGGCAGGCTCCCTATCTCAGTCGAGCCGCCAGCGTCATTCAGAAGGCTGTAAAATCGAGCTTTCCTCCCGTGCCCGATCCCAGCACCGACCGGCCCCTCCTGAACTTCCCAGAGCCAACTCAATAGCCGCCTTTCAGGCTAGCTAGTACCGCGCCTGAGACTATCACTGAGCAGGCTGCCGCAACAAACAATGCACCGATCATAATGCCTCGCCATGGCTGTACACTTGGTAGTCGGGCCTTATGTCGGAAGAACCAGTACAAGCCGAATGCAAGCCATGCATGTGCTGGTGCAGGGTGTTTCTAATGTCTTGGTACTGCATTCCGTGCATTGTTCCATGGACAACGACACTATGGGCGGCATAACCGAGATAGCGGGCGAGGCGCAAGGCTTCCCTCGGGTCGCGGGTTCGGAGCGAAACCTTGATGGTGGACGGCTTCCGTGCGGGGTGAGTGTGTCTCGGGATCGGCCAACGGAAATAGAAAATTTGGTTTCGCGAAAGTGCGGGGTACGTAGGATTTAACACTGGGATGTACCCCTTGGATGTCCCACCAAAGGATCGTGCAGGCTAACCTAGTGACTTTAAACAGAATGGTGGGCGATGCAGGGATTGAACCTGCGACCCCACCCGTGTGAAGGGTGTGCTCTCCCGCTGAGCTAATCGCCCGCTCGTTGCCCGAAGGCCAAGCGCGCCGCGATATAAGGGAGGCCGGCCTGTGAAGTCAACCACTTGTCAGCCGTCATCTGGCGGTCTGAACTATGGCCGGCTTCAGCCCTCTGCCGCGGCCATCAGCCCTTGTACCAGATCGAGCGTCAGCGAATCGAAATGCGAGATCACCGCCGACGGTTCGAACTCTCGCACATGACGATCGGTGTAGCCGAAATCGACTGCCACCACCGGAATCCCGGCGGCTTTCGCCGTGTCGATGTCGGTCTGCGAATCACCGACCATCAGTGCACGGTGCGGATCGCCGCCGGCGCGCGCGATGGTCTGCGTGAGATGGCGCGGGTCGGGCTTGCGGTACGGAAAACTATCCTGACCGCAGATCGCCGCGAAATGCCTGGTCATACCGAGCGCCTCGATCAGCGCCACCGAATTGGCCTCGTATTTATTGGTGCAAATGGCCAGCAGGTAACCGGCTGCCTCGAACCGTGCGATCGCCTCGGGGACGCCAGGGTAGGGGCGCGATTTGCCGGGGATGTTAACGGTGTAATGGTCCAGAAACAGCTTGAGCAGGCGGTCGTGCTCCTCCACTGCCAGCGACCTGTGCTGCGCTGCGTGAGCGCGCTCGATCATCACCCGGCCGCCATGGCCGACGAAGCGCTTGAAGCCGGTTTCGTCGACGGCCGCGAGCTGGCTGGCGGCAAGGCTGTGGTTGAGACTGTCGAGCAGGTCCGGCGCCGTGTCGATCAGCGTCCCGTCGAGGTCGAACACGATGATCGGTCGGGTCATGGCCTGTCCTGTGACGATTTGATTGCCGGCAGGCGATAACCGCTGCGGCCCGTTCAGGCAAGACGGCTTATCCACCGCGGGCAAGGTCCTTTGACCAGCCCGGCAAAAATGCTACGAGCGCCGAAACAAATCTCGGGACCCGGCATGGATGCGAGGCAATTGAAGGTTGAGGCCGCGCGGGCAGCGCTTGCCCATGTCACGGATGGCATGCGGCTCGGCATCGGCACCGGCACGACGGCGGACGAGTTCGTGCGGCTGCTCGCAGACAAGGTCGCCACCGGCCTGACTGTCATCGGCGTGCCGACCTCGGAGCGCACCGCCGTCCTTTGCACCGAGCTTGGTGTGCCGCTGTCCACTCTCGAGCAAACCCCCGAGCTCGACCTCACCATCGACGGCGCCGACGAGATCGATCCGGCGCTGACGTTGGTCAAGGGCGGCGGCGGTGCGCTGCTGCGCGAAAAGATCGTCGCGGCGGCCTCCGCCCGCATGATCGTCATCGCCGACAGCTCCAAGATGGTCGAGATGATCGGCCGTTTTCCGCTGCCCATCGAAGTCAACCGGTTTGGCCTGCGCGCCACCGAAATTGCGGTCGGCGCGGCGGCTGCAAACCTTGGCCTTTCCGGCCCTGTTACATTGAGGATGACGGGGAGCCAGCCATTTGTTACAGACGGCGGCCATTTTATCCTCGATGCATCTTTTGGCCGCATTCCGGATACAAGAGCGCTTTCGAATGCTCTCCACGCCATTCCGGGCGTGGTCGAGCATGGTCTTTTCATCGGGCTGGCATCAACGGCCATCATAGCCGGCGGCGACGGCATCCAAACCGTCCATGCCGCCCGAAAATCAGGGAGTTTTACCGATCATGATGTTGCATAACCGGGTTGGCCGCTTTTTTGCCATTCTGGCGGCCTCGGCCGTTTTCGCGTTTTCGTCGCCTGCGTCTTCGCAGGACGTCACCGATGCGCATTTGAAGGCGGCGCGCGCCGCCGTTGCGGCGATCCATGCGACGGATACGTTCGACAGCATCCTGCCGCAAGCGGCCGCGGCACTGGAGCAGCAGCTGATCCAGAAGAACCCGGACATGCAGGAACTGATCGCCAAGACGATCAACGAGAAGGCGATGGCCTTGGCATCGCGCCGCGCCGACCTGGAAAAGGAAGCGGCGCTCGCCTATGCAAAGGTGTTCTCGGAAAAGGAACTCAATGAAATCGCCGCGTTCTACAATTCCGATTCCGGCAAGAAGCTGCTCGACAACGGCCCGATCGTGACGCGCGAACTGGTGAAGGCTGCCGAGATCTGGCAGAACGGCCTGGCTCGCGATCTCGCCCAGCAGGTCGGCGAGACCCTGGGTGCAGCGGCGAATGCCAAGGCGCCGGCTGCACCTGCCGACGGTACCGCTCCGGCCGATGGCGCAGCTCCCGCGGACGCTACACCGAATTGATTGCGGACTTCCGAGCCGCCTGACCGCCACTGGACCAAAAGCCCGGCAAGTCCGGGCTTTTCTTTTGATAGCCGGCAGCCTACCTGTCTCGGGGTTTGAAGGGCAAGGAATTCAGCCATGGCCGGTTACGACTACGATCTTTTCGTCATCGGCGGCGGCTCCGGCGGGGTGAGGGCGGCGCGCGTCGCGGCCGCACTCGGCAAGCGTGTCGGCATTGCCGAGGAATACCGCTATGGCGGCACATGCGTGATCCGTGGCTGCGTGCCGAAGAAGCTCTATGTCTACGCCTCGCAATTCCCCGAGCATTTCGCCGATGCCGCCGGCTATGGCTGGACGGTGCCTGAGGCGCGTTTCGACTGGCAGACGCTGGTCGCCAACAAGGACCGCGAAATCAGCCGGCTGGAGGCCATCTACAAGAAGAACGTGCAGGGCGCCGGCGGCGAGGTCTTTCATTCGCGCGCCACCCTGGTCGATCGGCATGTGGTGCATCTTCTCGGTGAGGATCGCACCGTTACCGCCGACCAGATCCTGATCGCTACCGGCGGGCGACCGGCACCGCATCCGGCATTGCCCGGCCATGAGCACTGCATCTTTTCCAACGAGGCCTTCGACCTCAAGGAACTGCCGAAGGCAATCATGATCGAGGGTGGCGGCTATATCGCCGTCGAATTCGCCAACATCTTTCACGGCCTCGGCGTCGACACGACGCTGGTCTACCGCGGCAAGGAGATCCTCAGCCGTTTCGACATGGACCTCAGACGCATGCTGCACGACACGATGGAAAAGAAAGGGATAAAAATCCTCTGCCACGCCGTGTCCGAGTGGGTCAGGAAGCGGCCTGACGGCCGGCTCGACGCGCTTGTCACCGGTGGCACGGTGCTGACGGTCGACCAGGTCATGCTCGCCATCGGCCGCATTCCCAATACCGAGAACATGGGCCTGGAAGGCGTCGGCATCGAGATGACCAAAACCGGGGCAATCCACGTCGACGAATACTCCCGCACCAACATCGACAACGTCTGGGCAATCGGTGACGTCACCCATCGCGTGCAATTGACGCCGGTGGCAATCCACGAGGCGATGTGCTTCGTCGAGACCGCCTTCAAGGACAAGCCGACGGCGCCCGACCATGACACGATCGCTACCGCAGTCTTTTCGCAGCCCGAGATCGGTACGGTCGGTCTGTCGGAGGATGAGGCGGCAAAGCGCTTTCCGGATGTTGAAATCTACCGCGCCACCTTCCGGCCGATGCGGCACACACTTTCCGGCCGCGACGAAAAGATGCTGATGAAGCTGGTCGTCGACGGCGCCTCGAAAAAGGTCCTCGGCGCCCACATTCTCGGGCCGGATGCCGGCGAAATGGCGCAGCTTCTCGGCATACCGCTGAAGGCCGGCCTGACCAAGGATGATTTCGATCGCACCATGGCGGTGCATCCGACCGCCGCGGAAGAACTCGTCACCATGTACAAGCCGACTTACCGGGTGAGAGATGGTGAGCGCGTCTGACGCGACGACAACCCATCGCGGCAACGAAATTGCCGCGATGGAAGAGCGTGAGTTTTCTTACAGCAACGTTCCGCCCAGGATCACCAGCGCCACAGAAAAATAGATCACCAGCCCGGTGACGTCGACCAGCGTGGCGACGAACGGGGCCGATGCGCTGGCCGGGTCGAAGCCCATGCGCTTCAGGGCGAACGGCAGCATCGATCCAGACAGCGAGCCGAAGGTGACGATGCCAACCAGCGTGGCGCCGATCGTCATTGCGATCAGCGGCCAGTGCGGGCCGTAGTCGTAGAAGCCGAGATACTGCCAGAGCGCGATGCGGCAGACGCCGACCACGCCAAGAATCGAGCCAAGCACCAGGCCGGTGGGCAGCTCGCGCAATGCCACCCGCCACCAGTCGCCAAGGCCGATCTCGCGCAGTGCCAGCGCCCGGATGACGAGCGAGGTCGCCTGCGAGCCGGAATTGCCGCCGGAGCTCATGATCAATGGAATAAATAGCGTCAGCACGATCGCTTTTTCCATCTCGCCCTCGTAACTTTGCATCGCGTTGGCGGTCAGCATCTCGCTGATAAACAGCGCGCACAGCCAGCCGGCGCGTTTCTGGATCATCGCCAGAAAGCCCATCTTCATATACGGCTCGTCGAGAGCCTCCATGCCGCCGAAACGATGCACATCCTCCGTCGTTTCCTCGATCATCGTGTCGATAATATCGTCGATGGTAACGATGCCGAGCAGTTTGCCGTTGTCCACGACCGGAACGGCGAGCAGATCATATTTCGAGATCAGCTGAGCAACCTTTTCACTGTCGGTCAGCGGTGAAACGGTGACAGGCGCACGATCCGGCGCGATTGCCATGATCAGCTCGTCGGGCCCGCCAGCGATCAGTCGACGCAGGCTGGTCGAGCGCAACAGGACATGCGTTTGCGGATCGACGATGTAGATCGCGTAGACGGTTTCGCGCGTCCGCTCCACCTTGCGGATATAATCCAGCGTGCGGGCCACGCTCCAGTCCGGCGGCACGCTGACATATTCGGTCGTCATGAGCGAGGCGGCGCTGCCTTCGGGATAGCCGAGAATGGCAAGCAGCGTCGCGCGCAGCGGTGGCGCCAGGCCACCAAGCAGTTCGGAACGAGCCGGCTCGTTCAGATCGCGCAGTATGTCGGCGGCGCGATCGACCGACATGGCGGCAAGCAGTCTGCCTGCCTTGATGCGGGGCAGCGCCTCGACCAGTTCGGATGCGCCGTCGAGTTCAGGCTGGTCGAAGATCTCCACCAGCCGCCCGAACGGCACTTCGCAAAGCAGCTCCGATGCCGTCTCGCGGGGCTCCTGGTTCAAGGCCTCGACGATGTCGGCGACGTGTTCGTTGGCAAGTACGCGAGCGATGGCGATGGCATCGCCGCCCGCGACAGGGGAAAACTCGTTCATGGCTCACTCCTTGCCGTCCGGCAGGACGTGAGCCTGTCAGGTCACGTCAAGCGGACGGCGGTTGCGTTCGACTGTGACTGTCGCCAGGCATGGCGCGGTGACCTTTCTGCTCGCGGGTTCGAGTTGAGATTCTGCAAGCCGGCGCAACATAGGAGCGCGCCTTGCCGAGTCAATCGCGAGAGCGGGTTAAAACGGCGGCAAACCGGCGGATCGCGAGACTGTGATCGGGCTACGTGGCAGTGGCTGGATGCCGGCAGTGGTGCCGCGGCTATCTCTGCTTCAGCCGGCGGGGAAAGCGCAGCCACTTGTCCTCGGCCGGCCGTGTCGGCTGCGTGAGGATGGTGGTGAGCTCTACCGGCAAGCTCGGAACCAGCGGCTTCTTGGTAGCGACGCCGTCGGCGATCGCAACCACGCTGTGGTAGAATTCGGTGCCCGCGAGCGATCTCGGCGGCGTCGCCTCATGCATGATCGAGATCACGGTTGCATCAGGGCAATTGTCCTTGATCGCCTGGTGGAAGGCGATCCGTCCATCGGGGTCGAGCGCGCCGGTGGCTTCATCGAGGAACAGCAATCCCGGCTGCTGCAGCACGATGCGGGCGACAACCAGCTTCTGTTTCTGCCCACCCGAGAGAACCTGATCCCAGATCTTTCCTTCACGGCTCTCATCGGCCAAATGCTCGATGAAATCGCCGAGGCCGGCCTTGTGCAGGGCGGATGCGACCTGCATGTCGGCGTAATCATGCTCGGAACCAGGCAGGCAGACCAGTTGCTTCAACGAAACCTGCTGCAGCTTCACCTCCTGGGCGGCGTAGAAACTCCTGACCCCTTCCGGGAAGACGATGGTGCCGCGGCCATAAGGCCACAGGCCGTTGATCGCCTTGACGAGCGAGGTCTTGCCGCAACCGGATTCGCCCTTGAGGAAAGTCCACTCGCCACGCCGGAAGCGCAAGTTCGCGGCACTCAGGAAGGGCGTTGCGTCCTCGCCCTGATGCGCCAGTTCGAGCTTCTGGATGGTCAGTCCGAAAACCGGGTTTTGGTGGTCGTAGCGGAAGTCGGACCGGCCGGTCTGCTGATAGAATTCCTGTGGCTGCTGCACGTTCTCGATTGCCTGCGCCAATTCGATGACGCGCTGGCTGTTGGCGCGCAAGGTGGCGATGTCCGGCATCACATGGATGAACCACGAACAGTTGCTGATCAGCTTATCGACCTGGCCGGAAGCTGTCAGATAACCCTTGAGGTCGAGGCCGTTGTGGATGAAGGGCACGAGCCCTGGCCCGAAAGCGACAATCTTGGCACCGATGAAATTATAGATCAGCTCGAACGAGGCGTAGCCAGTATTGACGATGTTCAGTCTGGCCCAGGTACGGTCAATGTCGGCATAACGCTGGCTGTTTACAGTCTTCTGCACATTCTCGCCCTGCGATGCGGCGACATGAAAACTGCGGCGCAGGAATGTGATCAACTCGCTGCGGTAACTGCCTTCGGCCTGCTGCATTCTGACGTTTAGCCACTCCAGCATTCGGCCGAGTTTCAATGCGATCCAGGTGTTGAACGGCACATACACAGCGATTGCCAGGAGAGCAAGGACGGCGCTGCCGTAGCTGCCGAGAAACTCCAGGCCCTTCACCTCGACAGAGTTTTTCAGCAATTCGCCACCGAGAAAGTAGAACGAAGCGAAGACGCTTAGCACACCCGAAGCAAGCCCGATGGCTCCGCCAGTCATGGCCTTGATGGATTCCTGCACGCGCTGGTCGATATTGTCGGGAGCTGCATTCCCGGAAGAGCCATGCTGGGCATGGAAATGCGTATGGTTAGAGTCGAGCAGGGCCTCGTTGAATCGGCTGTCCAGCCAGCCACGCCATTTGCGATGCAATGTCTTGGAAACCAGGTTGTGAATGCCGGCAATAACCAAGTCCTTGAGCAGGACCAGCAGCACCAGCCAACCGGCGTTGGTCAGTATTGTCTTGAGTGGCGTCGTGTTCGCGGCATCGTGGAAAAAAGCGATCGAAGTCGCCAGCTCAGCCCCAGCTACCGTAAACCAGACGTCGGCTTTGCTGGACAGCGCGATGATCAGCGCGATCACCAGCGTCAGCGTCCAGGCTTCCCTCCAGCGGTCCGAGAACCAGTAGACCCGCATCAGCCCCCAGAAGCTGCGCATCGACGATACGGGCGTCAGGGGCGACTGCCTTGCGGCACCGCGGAGCCATTTTTCCGATATTGAATGTCGCGTTGGTCTATCGACCCGAATCACTATCCCGCCCAAACGATTTTTCTTTTGTTACGGACAGTAACACCAATTGATCATTTTCCATTAGCTTTTCACCAGTCGCAGGTGGCTTAGCTCGCCGGCCGTTGCAGTGGAGCAACAGAATGAATGATCATGGCGCTATGCCGTCATGCTTCGAGGGGCGGAATACCAACGCAATTTCAAATAGTTGCTTGCCTGAGCCGGAGCAAGCAGTGACCTTCCCCAAGGGAAGGTCTTCACACAGCTTTGTGAACATAGAAGCGCCGTCCAGCGGTCGATCTTCACAGCCTGACCCGCCTTCACGGTCAGCTCCGACCTCGTCGGCGACCAGAAAGTGACCGTATGATTCGTGGTTGAAGCCGCCTTGTCAGGACCCCGTAGTCGGCCAAGCAATGACTTTGCCGACACAGTCCAGGATGAAGATCAATATCAATTGGCCCGTGCCTTTTTAAGAGCGCGCACAAACCGCGTTTGACAAACACGCGCTTCGGATCGAACCTGCCGGACGCATCCAGGTTTGAACCGGGGGGAAGTTCGCCATGCTTGCACGGACATTGTTTGTGGCGATGCTCGCGATGTTTGCCTGGCTGCCGCAAACATATGCCGGCAGCCAGACCGTTCCCGCAAACGCCGAGGGACAGATCGAGTTCAACACGCCGTCCGGCAATATTGGCTGCATCTACACGCCGAACGGCGGCACCAGCACCTACGAGCCGCAGGATGGCGGACCGGAGTTGAGCTGTTCGCGCGTCGAGCCCAGCTACGTCACCGTCATCCTCGGCCCGAAAGGTCCGGCGACGCTGATCAAGAATCCGGGCGAGCAAGGCGGCGACGTCACCAGGCTGGCGTACGGCAACAGCTGGAGCAAGGGGCCGTTTTCCTGCCAGTCATCCACCAAGGGATTGACCTGCACCGGCATGCATGGCCATGGCTTTTTCGTCAGCAAGGCCAAGGTGACGGTGAAATAGGAAATAGTCCGACTCAGTTCGCCGTCTCCAGTTCGCCGCGTGCCTTGGCCGCGGCGACCTGGCGGAGTGCATCGGCGAGCGTATCGGCGTCCTGAGCGCCCATCACCGCATATTTGCCTTCAAGCAGAAAGCACGGCACACCCGATATGCCCATGCGCGAAGCGGTGGCGATTTCGGTGCGCACCGCCTCTACATCGGCGTCGGTCGGCAGAAGCGTTTCGACCACGGACGCATCCATGCCGGCCTCGCGGGCGGCTTCGATCAGCACAGCATGATCGCCGAGATTGGCGCCTTCCTCGAAATTCAGCTGGAACAGCCGGCGCACCAGCCGGTTCTGAATGGCCTCGCCGGCGGTCCCGGCCCAGCGAATGAGACGGTGCGCATCCAGCGTATTGGGCGCGACCTTGATGGCGTCGAAGGCGAAGGAGATGCCTTCAGCCTCGCCCAGCGGCTCGATCCGGGCATGGATTTCGCGGATACGCTGCTCGCTGCCGAATTTCGCCACCATATAGTCGCGGCGGTTCTTGCCTTCGGGCGGGATCGTCGGGTCGAGCTGGAAGGGCCGCCAGCGTATGTGAACGTCGATGTCGACGGCGGCAATCGCCTTGTCGAGCCGTTTCTGGCCGATAAAGCACCAGGGGCACACGACGTCGGAGACCACATCGACGGTAATCGAGTTCTCGTCGTTCATCTTGATCTCCTGTTGTGAAGAGGTCACTTCGGTTTGCGCCACCAGGTCGGCAACTGATAACCGTATATGGGCGTCTTTTGCGGATGTTCCAGATAGTTCCAATAAGCGAGCCATTGCTGGTTGTTGTGCTGCGTCGGCACCATGTAGTTGCCGGAGATCAGCAGCCGGTCGAGAACGCGGACGGCGGCGACGGAGTCCTCCTTCGAACGAGCTCTCAGCATCGCCTCGATCGCCGCATCCACCGCCGGATCGGCGACGCCGGCGAGGTTGAACGATCCTTCGGCCTTGGCGGCAGCGGATCCCCAGCGCCCGGTTTGCTCGATACCGGGCGACAGCGAGTTGTTGAAACCGGTCGAGCCGACCAGCACCTCGAAATCGAAACGCTGCTTGCGCGACTGGATCTGATCACCGTCGAGGCTGCGGATGCCGACATCGATGCCGAGCTTCTCAAGGGTGCGCTGATAGATAGCGGCAAGTCGCTCTTCGTCCTGCGAGGCGGTCAGGATCTCGAAACCGAACGGCTTTCCCTCGGGATCGAGCATCGCGCCGTCCCGCACCGTATAGCCCGCGCTCTTCAGCAGCTCGAATGCCGCCTTCAGCACCTTGCGGTCCTGGCCGGAGCCGTCGGTAACGGGCGGCCTGTAGGTGCCGTCCATGACATCTGCGGGCACGCGGCCGGGGTAGGGGGCCAGCAGGGCCTTTTCCTTTTCGCTGGCCGGGTGGCCCAGCGCGGACAGCTCGGAATTCTGCCAAAAGCTCATCGTGCGCGTGTATTTGCCGCCGAACAGATTCTTGTTGGCCCATTCGAAATCGTAGAGCATGCCGAGCGCGCGCCGCACGACCGGATTGGAAAATTTCGGCAGCCGCGTGTTGAACAGGAAACCGTTGACCACCGGCGGAATGCCGGTATCGAAAGTTTCGGCGATGACCTCGCCCCTGTGGAAGGCCGGAAAATCGAGATCGCGCTCGCGTTTGACCGGGTCGCTGTCGTCGTCGATGGCGCAGATGCCTTTCTTGAACGCTTCCTGCTTGGCGTTGGCGTTGAGGAAATATTCGATGGTGATCTGGTCGTAATTGTCGAAGCCGCGCTTGGACGGCACGTCCTTGCCCCAATAGTCCGGATTGCGCTTGAACACGATGCGCTGGCCGGGCACGACTTGCGCCACCGTGTAAGGCCCGCTGCCGATCACCGGCTTTAGCGTCGTCCTGTCGAAGGTGTCCTTGTTGAAGGCGTGTTTCGGGATGATCGGCGTCAGCGCAATGATCAGCGGAAATTCGCGGTCGGCCTTGTCGTTGAAGGTGAAACGCACACTGCGGTCGCCGGTCTTTTCGAGCTTGGCAATCGCTTTCATTCGTAGGCTGTAAGGTGGGCGGCCCTTCTCGGTGAAGACGTCATAGGTAAACAACACGTCTTCCGGCGTCACCGGCTCGCCGTCCGACCATTTGGCGTTGGGATCGAGGTGGAATTCGATGCTCTTGCGCTCGGGGTCCATGTCGGCGGTATCGGCGAGCAGGCCGTAGAGACTGAAGGCCTCGTCGTAGTTGCGCTGCATCAGGGGCTCAAAGACGAGATTGCCATAGGCTTGATCCATCATGCCACGCGCGGTGGTGCGCAGACTTCTCAGGATGAACGGATTGAGATTGTCGAAGCTGCCGACGACGCATTAGGTAATGCTGCCGCCTTTCGGCGCGTCGGGATTGACGTAGTTGAAATGATCATAGTCGGCCGGCAGCGCCGGCTCGCCCTGCATGGCAAGCGCGTGGACCGGTTCCGACACGGCCGGCTGCAGGGAAAGGCCGACAAACAAGATTGCGGCGATCAGCCAAACGACAACGCGGCCCATGACCGTCTCCTTCCCGATTCGATGCGCAGCATACATGAGCCGGTCGTGCACCGGCCAACCCCTTGAGCCTATCCCTTGGCCAAGATTCGCGAGACCCGGGCTGGATTCGGCACCGCTTGCAGTGTAACACGCCGTCCGAAGTCATTCTGTTGCCTCATTTCGGCAACAGGTAGCTGGACCACACGGCATGAAAAAAGCCGGTTCCGGGATCATTTGAGAGGAATGCACGACATGACGAGCCTGAACAGCAACGCGTACCGCCTGTCGGTCATGGCCGCTGGCGTGGTCGGCATTCTGGGCGCCGGGATTCCCGCTGCTTCCGCGCAGCAGCAACAGCAGATTCCGCAAGGCTGGTTCAAGGCCTGCACCAAGCAGGAAGACGTCGACATCTGCAATGTCCAGAACATCACCACCGCCGGCAACGGCCAGCTCATCACTGGCGTCAGCCTGATCGAATTGAAGGGCAAGGTGAACCGCAAGGTGTTCCAGGTGACGGTTCCGACCGGCCGTCTCGTTCCTCCCGGCATCGGCCTCCAGATCGACGGCGGCAAGGCGCAGAAGCTCGACTATGTGATCTGTTTTCCGGATCGCTGCGTGGCGGAAGTGCCGTTGAGCGATCAGCTTGTCGCATCCTTCAAGAAGGGATCGGCGCTGACGCTCACCTCGGTCAATTTCCAGAACCAGCCGAACCCGATCAAGATTGCGCTGACCGGCTTCAGCGGCGCCTTCGACGGCCCGCCGCTGCAGCAGTCGGATATCGAGGACCGGCAGAAAAAGCTCCAGGAGTTCGTCGCCAAGAACAATCAGGACTTTGCCAAGAAGCTCAAGGAAGAGCAAGAAAAGGCGAAGGCCGCCAACTGATCGACGGGTTTCGGACGAATAAAAAAGCGGGTTCATGCCCCGCTTTTTTCGTTTGGACCGGCTGTTTGTCGGGTCCAGCCATGTCTCAGGCCAGCCAGATTCCGACTAAGTCAATGTCTCAATTGGTGCTTCGGCTCGTAGCGCCCGTCCGGCTTCTTGTCGAACATTTCACCAATCTGCGGATGCCGGACCGGTTCGCCCGACCGGTCCTCGAGTAAATTCTGCTCGGACACATAGGCGATGTATTCCGTTTCGGAATTCTCGGCGAGCAGATGATAGAAAGGCTGGTCCTTGCGCGGCCGCACGTCAGCGGGGATCGCCTCGTACCATTCGTCAGTATTGGCGAATTGCGGATCGACGTCGAAAATGACGCCGCGGAACGGAAACAGCCGGTGCCGAACCACCTGTCCGATCGAGAATTTGGCTGTCTTCATCGCACTCACCACTTGAACTTCTTGAACGCCACGCATCCTGGAACACGCAAGGAACGCTCCAGGACTTTAGATTCTTACGCACCGGTCCGGCAAAGATTGGCCCAGACCTTAAGGTCGACATCGTCATTATTTGGCGCAGACGCCGCGTCAATTCAATCCCGATCCCCTTGATGCCGGGTTGAGCATCGCGAGATGCGGATCAAGGGCGGTGGCCAAGATCGCTATCGCTCAGCCGGTTTTCGCAATCCGCCAAAAAACGCCGCAAAACCGCTGCCGGGTCGAAGACCCTCGCGCATGAAAAACGCCCGTAACGGCGCAAACCGCTCAAGCGCGCCAAGGCCAGCGCTGCGCACCATCTGAGCCGGCAGCATGTCGGAAAGCAACGACATGTTGAGCAGGTTGACCGCGCTGCTGCGCGCCAGAATGTCCGGCCGCCGCTTGAAATCATAGGCTGCAAGCGCCTTGGGGGCGCCCGGGTCCGAGCGGTTTCTGCTTGCGGCACCAATCAGGTCGTCGATGTCCCGGATGCCGAGATTGAGGCCTTGCGCGCCAATTGGGGGAAACACGTGGGCGGCTTCACCGACAAGTGCCACGCGGCGATGCGCAAACCGCCACGGGCTCACCGCTGAAAGTGGGTAGACCTGCCGGCCGGGCTCAACCGACACGCGGCCCAACATCGATTGCATTCGCTGTTCGACCCGCGTCGAAAGCTCGGCGTCGTCGAGTGCTGCAAGGTCCTTGGCGATATCGGGTTCGAGCACCCAGACAAGGCTGGACCGGTTGCCGGGCAGGGGAACCTGTGTGAACGGACCGGTCTCGGTGTGGAATTCGGTCGAGGTGAAGGCATGGTCGCTGCGGTGACCGAAATTGAGCACCAACGCCGCCTGCGGATAGGATCGGATCGAGGTGCGGATGCCGGCTGCCTCGCGGGCCGGCGACTGACGGCCATCGGCGGCAACTGCCAACGATGCCTCAACCTCGCTGCCGTCGGCGAGAACGGCATGGGCATGGTCGGCATCGAGGCGCCATGCCTCCACCATCGACTTTCGCCATTCGATGCCCGAATGCGCGACAGCCTCGGCTAGCATGCGGTTGAGAACGCTGTTGGGCAAGTTCAGCCCGAATTGCTCTTCGTTGATCTCGCTGGCGCGAAAGGTCACTGTCGGGCTGCGGATCAGCCGGTTGGTTGCGTCAACGATACGCATCACCTTGAGCGGCGCTGCGTGCGGCCTGATTCCGTCGAAGATCCCTAGCCGTTCGAACATCTTCAGGGCAGGGTTCATCAAGGCTGTCGTCCGGCCGTCGGGGCCGGCGGCGTCGGGTCCGACGAGCGTCACGGGAAAACCCGCCTCGGCAAAGCCAAGCGCCGCGATCAGCCCCGCAGGGCCGCTGCCGGCGACCAGTATCCGTGCTGTTTCCCGATGGTTCAAATTCGGCTTCCGGATTGCGAGGTGAGGCCCGTCCGGCCTGCCGGTCCATATAGGTCAGGTGATGCGGCTTGATCAACGCGGCGATTCGGCCCATTCGGTTGCCATGACCGGCCAACAAGACGATTTCAGCCACCTCGACGGCACCGGCCGCGCGATGGCGAGCGTTGCATGCAGCCCTCGACTGACGGTGGGCGTCGTTGCCGGCATGGGCATCGCCCTTGCCTGGCTCCTTCTCGGCGCAATGGCAGTTCGGGGGGCGGTGAGCCGGCTCCCGGGCGCCGATGTACCCGGCGACGCCGTGCTGGAATACCTGCCGCAACTGCCGCTGCCGGATTTCCTTGCGCGTTTCTTCGCCCTTTGCCTTGCGCCGGCGCCGCTTCGCGCAAGCGTAGGCGCGCAAGGCGGGGCACTCACCGCGATGTGGCTGTTGATGGCCATCGCGACCATGCTGCCCTCCGCGGCGCCGATGATCCGCACCTATTGCGAGATCGCAGATACCGCCCGGATCAAGGGGGAACCCGTTGCCCATCCGCTGATCCTGGTCGCTGGATATTTGAGCGTCTGGCTTGCCGCCTCGGCAATATTCGCTGCCCTGACGCTCGCAGTCCATGCATTCGTGTCATCCGGGCAGATGCTCGATCCGCTGCTTGGAATTGCCGGAGCAGCCGCGCTGTCGATCGCTGGTCTCTATCAGTTCAGCTGGCTGAAGGAAGCCTGTCTGGAGAAGTGCAGAAATCCGTTCTCGGTCCTGTTCGCCAACTGGAGCGCCAGGCCCGTTCGCATTTTCCGGCTCGGTATAGAGCAGGGCCTGTGGTGCCTTGGATGCTGCTGGGCGCTGATGCTGGTAATGTTTGCCGTCGGTGTGATGAACGTGTTCTGGATGGCGCTGGTCGGCTTGTTCAGCCTGGTCGAAAAACAGACGGCAGGCAATCTGCCGACGCGGTTGGGCGGTGCGATACTGCTTGTCTGGGCAGCCGCGCTACTAGTAGTCTCGGCATGAGGGGGAGAATTCGATGACAGATCAAAACTGGGCAATGAAGGGAGAGCTCATCCTTTCCTGCAATTGCACGGTTTTTTGCCCTTGCGTTCTGTCGCTCGGCAATCATCCGCCTACGGAAGGCTATTGCCAAACCTGGGCGGGGTTCCGGATCGATGCCGGCCATTTCGGCGAGGTCGACCTGTCCGGCCTCAATCTTGGGCTGGTCATGGAAATCCCCGGTTATATGAGCCGCGGCAACTGGACGGCGGGCCTGTTCATCGACAAGCGCGCCTCGGTTTACGCTATGAAGGGACTGACGAAGATATTCACCGGCAAGGCCGGTGGAACCACATCGCTGCTCTCCATCCTGGTCGGACAGTTCCTCGGTGCCGAGCAGGTGCCGATCACCTACGAGACGCGTGAGAAAACACGCATCTTTCAGATACCGAAGATCATCGATGGTGCGGTGACGCCAATCACCGGCAAGGATCGCGACAAGGATACGGTCATCAGCAATTCGGAATACTGGATTGCGCCGGAAATCATCGTCGCCAAATCCGACAAGAGCAAAATGCGGGCCTTTGGCCGCAACTGGAACTTTGCTGGCCGTTCGGCCGAAATCTGCAAGCTGGACTGGCGGGGCCCGTGAGCAAGAAGACGACGGCCAGGAAAATCGCCGACCGGATTCCGCGGCCGAAGAAGAAAGTCACATGGCCTCAGGCGCGGGCGTTCTCGGTCCATCTCTTGACCGCGTCGGGCTCATTCCTGGCGTTTCTGTCGCTGGTGGCAGCAAGCGAGCAGCGTTGGACGGCGATGTTCTGGTGGCTGGGGCTGGCGCTTTTCGTCGACGGCATCGACGGGCCGATCGCCAGGAAGCTCGATGTCAAGGAAATCCTGCCGACTTGGTCGGGCGAACTGCTCGACAACATCATCGACTACGTGACCTACGTGTTGATTCCGGCCTTCGCGCTCTATCAGCGCGGCTTCATGGGCGAGCGCCTGTCGTTCCTGTCGGCGGCGATCATCGTGGTGTCGAGCGCAATCTACTATGCCGATACCGGCATGAAGACGAAGGAGAATTTCTTCAAGGGCTTTCCGGTCGTCTGGAACATGGTGGTGTTCACGCTGTTCGTCATCGAGCCCGGACAATGGGTTTCTTTCGCCGTGGTCGTGGTGGCCGGCATTCTCACCTTCGTGCCGATCAATTTCATCCATCCGGTGCGGGTGAAGCGGCTGCGGCCAATCAATCTCGGCATGACGCTGCTTTGGTGCGCCTTCGGCGCGCTGGCGCTGGCGCAGGCCGCACTTGCCTCCTTCTACGACCAGATCGGCGTGCTGGGCGAGCAGGTCAGCGATTTCATCAAGATCGGGATTACGGTCACCGGGCTTTACCTCGCTTGCATCGGCGCTATCATGCAGTTCTTCCCAAATCTCGGCGCCAAGCCCGATAAGAAAGCCTGATCCCAAGAGAGCCAGAAAATGTCCAAAGCGATCCGCATCCATGCCCATGGCGGCCCGGAGGTCCTGACCTATGAGGATGCCGATCCCGGGCAGCCGGGCTCGGGACAGATCCTGGTCAAGCATACCGCGATCGGTCTCAATTTCATCGACGTCTATTATCGCTCTGGCCTTTATCCGCCGCAGGGCGGATTTCCGCTGATCCCCGGCGGCGAGGCGGCCGGCGTGGTCTTGGATGTCGGCTCGGATGTCGACTGGCTCAAACCCGGCGATCGCATCGCCTACGCCGTGACGACCGGCGCCTATGCCGGGCAGCGCGTGATCGCCGCCGGCCGCGTGGTGAAGGTGCCGGACGGCATCAGTGACGAACAGGCCGCAGCCATGATGCTAAAGGGCATGACCGCCGAATATCTGTTGCGCCGTACATTCAAGGTGAAAGCCGGCGACACGATCCTGTTTCATGCGGCGGCGGGCGGTGTCGGGCTGATCCTCGGCCAATGGGCCAAGCATCTTGGCGCGACAGTGATCGGCACGGCGAGTTCCACCGACAAGATCGAGCTCGCCAAGGCGCATGGCTTCGACCACGTTATCAACTATCGCGAACAGGATTTCGTGGCCGGCGTTGCCGCTATCACCGGTGGCAAGAAATGCGACGTTGTCTACGATTCAGTCGGCAACGACACATTTCCAGCCTCGCTCGATTGCCTGCGGCCGCTCGGCACTTTCGTCAGCTTCGGTCAATCGTCTGGGCCGATCCCGCCCTTCAGCATCTCGTTGCTGGCGCAGAAGGGCTCGCTGTTCGCAACGCGGCCGACGCTGTTCGTCTATAATGCCAGGCGCGAAGACCTCGAGGCTTCCGCCACCGCCTTGTTCGACGTGGTGCTCAGCGGCGCCGTCAAGATCAAGATCAACCAGCGTTACGCGCTCAGCGAGGCCGGCAAAGCGCATTCCGATCTCGAAGGGCGCCGGACCACCGGGACAACAATACTTATCCCTTAGGTGCCCGCCGTTTCGGGCCGCCGACGCCGCCGTTCTTGCGAACTGCTTTTTACCGCTTGAGTTTCCGCTGAAATTCTTGAAGCTCTTTCAAGTCGTGAGGCGCTTACCGTAGAGAGCAGCCCGCGCATACGATGCTTGCGGGAACACAGAACATGTCTGGCAAACCAGATGGAGGCACCGTGAGTGCAGATCAGGACGGCGCAAACCTGCTTGAGGTTCGCGGCCTCACAAAGATATTCGGCACGTTGATGGCGTGCGACCATGTCGATCTCAACATCGCCAAGGGCGAGATCCATGCGTTGCTTGGCGAGAACGGCGCCGGCAAGTCGACCCTGGTGAAAATGCTGTTTGGATCGCTGGAACCGAATTCCGGCGAGATTTTCTGGAATGGCCAGGCGGTCAGGATCACCAGCCCCGGCACCGCAAAAAAGCTCGGCATCGGCATGGTTTTCCAGCATTTTTCCCTGTTCGAAGCGCTGACGGCGGCGGAGAACATCGCGCTGTCGCTGGATGACGGCTCGCCGATCAGTACGATCGCGGCCAAGGCGAGGGCGCTCTCCTACAGTTACGGCCTGCCTCTCGATCCGCTATCGCTGGTCGGTGATCTGTCGGTCGGCGAGCGTCAGCGCATCGAAATCATCCGCTGCCTGCTGCAGACGCCGCAACTTATCATCCTCGACGAACCAACTTCGGTGCTGACGCCGCAGGAGGCCGATAAGTTGTTCGAGACGCTCGAACGGCTGCGTTCGGAAGGAAAGTCCATCCTCTACATTTCGCACCGGCTGGAAGAGGTCAAACGGATCTGCGACCGCGCCACCGTGCTGCGTCACGGCAAGGTGGTCGGCCATTGCAATCCGCGCCAGGAAACCGCGTCTTCGTTGGCGCGGATGATGGTCGGCAACGAGGTGCTGGCCGTGGTGCGGGCGCCGGCCGAGGGTATCGAGACCGCGCCGGTGCTGCTTCAAATCCGCGAACTCACCCGCAAGCCGGCGACCCCGTTCTCGATCCCGCTCAGGAACATCAATCTCGAGGTCCGCGCCGGCGAGGTGATCGGCATTGCCGGTGTGGCCGGCAACGGCCAGGGCGAATTCTTCGAATCCGTTTCCGGCGAGGTGCTGCAGCCGGATGCCGGCTCGGTCCGCATCCGCGGCAAGGATGCCGGCGGCCTCACCATCACCGGCAGGCGTCTGATGGGCGCTGCCTTCGTCCCGGAAGAGCGGCTCGGCCATGGCGCAGCACCGCGCATGAAGCTTTCGGAGAACCTGCTTCTGTCGCGCCACGCCACCGATGGCAAGATGTTTGTCGGCGCCGGTGGAATGGTCAAGGGCGATGCGATCCATACCGCTGCCCAGCGCATCATAAAGGCGATGGACGTGCGCAAGAGCGCGCCGGATCCGGAGGCTGCGGCTCTTTCGGGCGGCAATCTGCAGAAATTCATCGTCGGCCGCGAACTCGACCGCCGGCCGAGCGTCTTGGTGGTCAATCAGCCGACCTGGGGGGTCGACGCGGGTGCGGCGGCCCACATCCGCCAGGCGCTGATCGAACTGGCACGCAGCGGCTCGGCGGTGCTGGTGATCAGCCAGGACCTCGACGAGCTGTTCGAGATTTCCGATGCGATCACGGTCATGCACAATGGCGAATTGTCGAAGCCGCTGCCGATAGCTGAAGCGACATTCGAGAAGATCGGGCTGCTGATGGGCGGCGCCGAACCCGGGCATGCCGAACATACGCTGGAGACGGCTTGATGCGCCTCGAACTTGTAAAACGCCCGCAGCGCTCGATGCTGTTTTCGGCACTCTCGCCTTTCATCGCTTTCGTTTTGACGATCATTGCCGGTGCCATTATGTTCGCGCTGCTCGGCGTCAACCCGTTGACTGCGTTCCGCATCTACTTCATCGAACCGATCAGCCAGGTCTGGCAGCTGCATGAGCTGGCGATCAAGGCCGCCCCCCTGATCCTGATCGCGGTCGGACTGTCGGTCTGCTACAAGGCCAACATCTGGAACATCGGCGCCGAAGGCCAGTTCATCCTGGGCGGCATTGTCGGCTCGATCATCCCCGTGCTGTTTCCGCAGTTCGAAGGCCCATTGGTGCTGCCGCTGATGCTTCTGCTCGGCATGGTCGGTGGGGCCGCCTATGCTGCAATCCCGGCACTGCTGAAGACGCGCTTCAACACCAACGAGATCCTGACCAGCCTGATGCTGGTCTATGTCGCCCAGCTCTTCCTCGATTGGCTCGTACGGGGGCCGTGGCGCGATCCGCAGGGCCACGGTTTCCCGCAGACCATCCAGTTCAACGACTCGGCCATACTGCCGGAACTCCTCCCGGAATCCGGCCGGGCAAACTGGGGATTTGTCTTCGCGCTGATCGCGGCGATACTGATCTGGATCCTGATGAGCCGTATGCTGAAAGGCTTCGAGGTCCGCGTGCTCGGCTCAAGCCCGAGGGCAGGGCGCTTCGCCGGGTTTGGCCTTAACCGCATGGTCTTCTTTGCCTTCCTGCTGTCGGGCGCACTGGCCGGACTTGCAGGGATTTCGGAGGTCTCGGGAGCCATCGGACAATTGCAGCCGGTGATCTCGCCCGGCTACGGATTTACCGCTATCATCGTGGCATTTCTCGGCCGGCTCAATCCGCTCGGCATCGTCGCCGCAGGCCTTGTGCTGGCGCTGACCTATCTGGGCGGCGAGGCAGTGCAAAGCGCGCTCGGCATCTCCGACAAGGTGGCGCGCGTGTTCCAGGGCATGCTTTTGTTCTTCGTGCTCGGCTGCGACACGCTCATCCATTACCGCATTCGCCTGACCGGCTTTTCCGCGCCGAAGCTCGAGGCAGCGCCGAAGCTGGAGGAAGCCCGCTGATGGACATCACCGTCAACATCCTCTTGACCATCGCGACGGCGGCGACGCCGCTGCTGATCGCGGCGATCGGCGAACTGGTGGTCGAACGTTCGGGTGTGCTCAATCTCGGCGTCGAAGGAATGATGATCATGGGTGCCGTCGGCGGTTTCGGCGCCGGCTATCTCACCGGCTCGCCTTGGATAGGGCTGTTGGCGGCAATCACCATGGGGGCGGTGTTCTCGCTGCTGTTCGCCGTCATGACGCTGTCGCTGGCCTCCAATCAGGTGGCCACCGGCCTGTCGCTGACATTGCTCGGCCTCGGCCTTTCCGGCATGATGGGAACGAATTTTGTCGGCCAGCCCGGCGAAAGGCTGCCAAACCTCGATATTCCCGGCCTGACCGCAATCCCGGTCGTCGGCAGGCTGCTGTTCGGCCAGGATCCAATCTTCTACATCTCGATCGCGCTGACCGCCGCCGTCATGTGGTTCCTGTTCAAGACCCGCACCGGGCTCACGCTGCGCTCGATCGGCGACAGCCATGCATCCGCCCATGCGCTTGGCATCCACGTCATCCGCTACCGCTATCTCTCAGTGATTTTCGGCGGCGCTTGTGCCGGCCTCGCCGGCGGTCACCTATCGCTGGTCTACACACCGCAATGGGTGGAGAACATGACCGCCGGCCGCGGCTGGATCGCGCTGGCTCTGGTCGTCTTCGCCTCCTGGCGGCCATGGCGGGTGCTGGCCGGCGCCTATATTTTCGGCGCGATCTGGGTTGGCCAGCTTCACGTCCAAGCCATAAATCTGCAGGACTTCGTCGACGCGCCCTGGTTGCTCTACAAGTTAATTGCGTTCTTAAAATCGTTTCCCTCGCAACTGCTTTCTTCGCTGCCCTATCTGGCAACCGTCGTGGTTCTCGTTCTAATCTCGCGCAACAAGCGTTTGACGATGATGAACACGCCGGCCTCCTTGGGCCAGCCATTCGTTCCGGATCGTTGACAACAAAAAGACGGAAGCTCCAAGGCTTAACTCAGAGAGGTAACACAATGAAAAAACTGCTTATTGCCGTGATGGCGACGACGGCCGCATTGTCGCTGGCGGCATCAGCCGAGGCGGCGGACAAGCTGAAGGCGTGCTGGGTCTACACCGGCCCGATCGGCGATTTCGGCTACTCCTACCAACACGACCAAGGCCGCCTCGAGGTGGAAAAGGCACTCGGCGACAAGGTCGAGACCGCCTATCTCGAAAACGTCTCCGAAGGCCCCGATGCCGACCGCGCCTTCGAGCGCCTGGCGCGCGAGGGATGCAAGATCATTTTCGGCACGTCCTTCGGCTTCATGGACCCGGAAGTGAAGATCGCCAAGAAATTCCCCAAGGTGATGTTCGAGCACGCCACCGGCTACAAGACGGCCGAAAATCTCGGCATCTACAATGCGCGTTTCTACGAAGGCCGCTACGTGCTTGGCCAGATCGCCGCCAAGCAATCGAAGTCGGGCGTCGCCGGCTACATCGTTTCCTTCCCGATCCCGGAAGTGGTGATGGGCATAAATTCCTTTATGCTCGGCGCACAGTCGATCAACCCGAACTTCAAGGCGAAGATCGTGTGGGTGAACTCCTGGTTCGATCCGGGCAAGGAGGCCGATGCTGCCAAGGCATTGTTCGATCAGGGCGCCGATATCATCGTCCAGCACACCGACTCGACCGCTGCCTTGCAGGTGGCGGAAGAGCGCAAGCTGCACGGCTTCGGCCAGTCCTCCGACATGATCAAGTTCGCGCCGCACGCGCAGCTGACCGCGCTGACCGACGAGTGGGGTCCCTACTACATCAGCCGCGTCCAGGCGGCGCTCGACGGCACCTGGAAGCCCGATAATGTCTGGCTCGGCATTAAGGACGGCGCCGTCAAGCTGGCGCCGTTCACCAACATGCCCGACGATGTCAAGGCGATGGCCGAAGCCACCACCAAGAAGATTGCCGACGGCTGGAACCCCTTTACCGGGCCGGTCGCCAAGCAGGACGGCACACCTTGGCTGAAGGAGGGCGAGGTCGCCGACGACGCCACGTTGCTCGGCATGAATTTCTACGTGAAGGGCGTCGACGACAAGCTGCCGCAGTAGGCGGTCGGAAACATATCGAACGAAAGGGCGCCACGCGGCGCCCTTTTCATTTTGGACGGAATATCAGACGGCTGAGCCGTAAAGGTCGTAAGCGTCGGCGCGCTCGACCTTGACCGTGACGATGTCGCCGGCGCGCAGTGGCCGCCGCGACTGGATATGGACCGAACCGTCGATTTCGGGCGCATCGTATTTGGTCCGGCCCTTGGCCGAATTGCCATGCGCCTCGTCGATCAGGACCGGCAGTCGCTTGCCAATTTTCTTGGTTAGCTGCGTTGCCGAAATCTTCTGCTGGCGCTGCATGAAGCGGTGCCAGCGGGCTTCCTTGATCTCCTGCGGCACTTGCTCGAGGCCGAGCTCGTTGGAGCGGGCGCCTCTGACCGGCTCGTATTTGAAACAGCCGGCGCGGTCGATCTTGGCCTCGTCCAGCCAGTCGAGCAGCATCTCGAAGTCGTCGTCCGTCTCGCCGGGGAAGCCGACGATGAAGGTGGAGCGGATGGCAAGGTCCGGGCAGACGTCGCGCCAGCCGCGAATGCGCTCGAGCGTCTTTTCGCCATGAGCGGGCCGGCGCATGTTCTTCAGCACCTGCGGCGAGGCGTGCTGGAATGGGATATCGAGATAGGGAAGAATCTTGCCTTCGGCCATCAGTGGGATGACGTCCGCGACATGCGGGTAGGGATAGACATAGTGCATGCGCACCCAGACACCGAGCTTGCCCAGTTCTTCCGATAGATCGAGGAATTTCGCCCGCACTTCGCGATCGCCGAACATGCTGGTCTGGTATTTGATATCGATGCCGTAGGCGCTGGTATCCTGCGAGATGACGAGGATCTCCTTGACCCCGGCCTTGGCCAGCTTCTCGGCTTCGCGCAACACGTCGGCGGCCGGCCGCGATACGAGGTCGCCACGCAGCGCCGGAATGATGCAGAAGGTGCAGCGGTTGTTGCAACCTTCCGAAATCTTGAGATACGCATAGTGGCGCGGCGTGAGCTTGACGCCCTGCGGCGGCAAAAGGTCGACGTAAGGATCGTGGCTCGGAGGGGCAGCCTCATGCACTGCCGCCATCACGCTTTCATAAGCTTGTGGGCCGGTGATGGCGAGGACGTTCGGATGTCTTTCACGGATGACGTCCGGCTCGGCGCCGAGGCAGCCGGTGACGATGACTTTGCCATTCTCCGAAAGTGCCGAGCCGATGGCGTTGAGCGATTCGTCGCGAGCCGAATCGAGGAAGCCACAGGTGTTGACGACGACCAGGTCGGCACCGTCGTGCTTGCGGGCGATCTCGTAGCCCTCGGCGCGCAGGCGCGTGATAATGCGCTCCGAATCCACAAGGGCTTTCGGGCATCCAAGGCTGACGAAACTGACGCGAGGGGCGGACATCAAAGCTTTCCGGATTTTCAGGATTGGCGGCGCAGTACCACACTTGTCGCGGCATTGGTATGGGCGGCGGCTGCGGCGAAACGCAACCGCCAGCGTCGCCGAAGCTGAAAGGCCCGGCCGATGCGTGTTCGAGTCGATGCGTCAGCTCATCGCACTGCTGACATGCGGCAATACTTCCACAGCGCCTCGATAGATCATATCGAGTGCGACATAGAAGATGATCAAAAGGCCGATGTAGGCGATCCAGCGATGGCGGTGCAGCAGCTTGGCGATAAAGCTCGCGGCAAGGCCCATCAGCGCGATCGACAGGACGAGGCCGATCACCAGCACCTGGAAGTGATCGCGCGCCGCGCCGGCGACCGCCAGCACGTTGTCGAGTGACATCGACACGTCGGCGATGACGATCTGCAATGCCGCCTGACCCAAGGTCTTCTTGCGCGCCTTGCCGGCCACCATATCATCGCTGTTGATATCGGAATTGGACAGCGCTTCGGTCGCCTCCACCTCGTCGGCATGCGACGTGCGCAGCTCGCGATACATCTTCCAGCACACCCACAGCAGCAAGATGCCGCCGGCCAGCAGCAGGCCGACAATCTGCAGCAGAGTGACGGTGATCGCGGCAAAACCGATACGCAGCACCGTCGCCGCCACCACGCCGATGAGAATCGCTCTCTTGCGCTGCTCGACGGGTAAGCCGGCCGCGGCCAAGCCGATGACGATGGCGTTATCGCCTGCAAGCACGAGGTCGATGGCGATGACCTGGAGCAGGGCAGAGAAGCCCGCGGCAGTGAAAATTTCCATCGACTGGAAGTCCCTTGCTGGTTGGCCGCGTTCGCGTCGAATGCCTGGAGGGCCTAACGTGTATGGTTCCCGCGCGTCAAGGGACTGGTTGGAACACGGTCGGCAAACCGCCCGTTATTGCGGCGATATACAGAGTTTGCGACGATCGGCCCGAACACCGACAAAATGCGGCCACAGGTCGTGAATGCCTAGTTATAGAGATTGTATTTGGGCCAGTCGCTTTCCGGAATTTCATCACCGATCCGGTAGCGGAGCTGCAGGACTTCCATATGGTCCGGCGCTGTTTCGCATTTGAATTTCAGCCGGTACCACTGTCCCTTGCTGCGAAACGCAGCACCCGGGCTCTTGATCGCATCGGCGCCCATTTCGGGCGTCGCAAAAGCGTAGGCGACGACACGATCGGCTTTGTATTTGTGGTCGTCGCGGGTAATCCGGTCGAGAATTTCGGCGTCGCATCGCTGCTCCAGCCGGGTTTGCGGGTCGAGTTTCAGCAGGCCGGCGCGCAATGCGCTGTCCATCGCGCTGGCCGGCCAAGCCAGTATCATCCATGCGAGGACCGCAGAAAATAGTTTATTCATAGGCGGGAGAAGCACCATATTCGCGCGGAGAAAGCAACCCGACGAAGCGCGGCTGCGCGGCGGGCGACAGTCTTCGCTTTGTGGCAGGTTGTTGATTACGCAATGGTGTCACCGGTACTTTGGTATCGTTGCCACGATCAGCACCTGTCGCATCTCAGCGACGCGAGAGGTGGTGCGCTGCATGGGGCAGAGCGGCGGTTCTCCCCGAAGCGGGCCGGCCTGTTAAACCCAGGCAGTCAAAGAATCCGACGAGCGGAAAACTCGACATCATGCCTGCAGGATTGAAGATGCGCGACCTGAGACATAGGTGACGTTTTGTACCGGACACATGGGTAACACTTTTGGCTTTTGGCCGGAGGTGTTGATGCCGTGGAGAGAGTGTTCGGTGATGGAGGAACGTCTACGTTTCGTTGCCCGCCTTCTCGCGGGAGAAGGCATGAGCGATGTGTGGCGGGATTTCGGGATTTCGCGCAAGACTGGCTACAAGATCTTCAACCGCTATAGGGAGGAAGGGCTGGAGGCGCTTTGCGACCGCTCGCGGCGGCCGGTGAGGTACGCCAACCAGTTGCCCGAGCAGATCGAGCGGCTGATCGTCGAGACCAAGCGCGAGAAGCCGCATTGGGGCGCTCGCAAGATCAGGGAGTTGCTGGTCAGGAAGCTCGCCGGTGATGTGCGTATCCCGGCCAAAAGCACCGTGCATGCCGTGCTCGACCGTCACGGCCTTGTGAGCCAGGCCCGCAAGAGGAACCGGGCGAGCAAGGCCGTGGGCACGCCATTGTCGCAAGCCGCCGCCCCTAACGATCTGTGGTGCACCGACTTCAAGGGGGAGTTCAGGCTCGGCAACGGTAGCTACTGTTACCCCCTGACGGTCACCGACCAGATCTCGCGCTATGTGCTCGCCTGCGAAGCGCTTGAATCGACAAAGGAGACGCCGGTCATCGAGGCCTTCGTGCGGCTGTTCAGGGAGCGCGGCCTGCCTGCCGCCATCCGCTCCGACAACGGGCTCCCTTTCGCTTCGCCTAACGGCCTCTACAATCTCTCGCGCCTGTCGGTGTTCTGGCTCAGGCTCGGCATCGTCATCG
>NZ_JAMYLV010000054.1:0-23190 GCF_040318195.1 Mesorhizobium sp. M1273
CTATGACCGCGACCCCGACCAGCAGGCGCCGGCGGGCGGCGTCTCCTCCAGCGCCCAGGATCTTGCCAAGTGGATGATCCTGCTGCTTGGCGACGGCACCTATGGCGGCCAGCCCATGATCGACCCGAAGATCCTGCAGCCCGCCATCACACCGCAGAGCGTGACCTACCGCGGCGAGACGCCCGATACGCGGGCCAGCTCCTATGGCTATGGCTTCAATGTGGCGGTGAACGCCAATGGGCGCACCACCATGGGCCATTCCGGCGCCTTCCTGCTCGGCGCCGGCACCACCTTCCAGATCTTGCCCTCGGCCGATGTGGGCATCGTCGTGCTCACCAACGGCTCCCCCGTCGGCGCCGCCGAGGCGGTCGCCGCCAGCTTCATGGATATCGTGCAATATGGCCAGGTCACCCGCGACTGGTATCCCTACATCAAGCCGCGGTTCATGGGCTACTACAAGCCGGTGGGCGACCTCGCCGGCAAGGTCAAGCCGACGAACCCCGCCAAGGCGCGCAGTCCATCCTTCTACGAGGGCCAATATACGAGCAGCTATTTCGACACCGCCACCGTGCGGGCGGATGGCGACAAGCTGATGCTCGAACTCGGCCCCAAGCCCATGCAGTTCACGCTCGAGCACTGGGACGGCGACACCTACGCTCTCACGCCCCGCGGAGAGAACGCGCCGACCGGCTCGCTGTCATCGGTGAAGTTCGTTGGTTCCCCCGGCGGCATTCGCGCGCGGGTGATGACGGTGGACTATCTCAATGAGAACGGGTTGGGGCATTTTCAGAGGTAGGGAAGGCGTCGGGTGCTCCATACACCCTATGCCGTCGAAAAGGCGAACCGGCCGTCTGCAAGGTGATGCCTGAGATGGCGGATTTGTGACGGTTCGCTTCCGGGCGTGGAAATCAGGAAGCCGGCATTTGCTCGCGAGCTTCCGACAAGCTACGTCGGCTTTGGCCAGCCGCTGATCCGAAGCAGACCGACGGCTCCCGGCCCACAAACGCGACACTTGGGGGTTGGCTCGGCGAGAACAGCTCTTGGCGCAAGCACGACAACGCTGAATGTCGTTTCGGCTCCTCGTAAGAAGGGCGACTTACAAAGTGGCCAGGTCCGCGTCGTGCGATACGGACTGAGGTACAACTGTGATACAAATCGCTATGGAATTCTAGAAAAAATCCTTTCAAATCAACTTGCGAGGCGGTGCGGCGTTGCATCTCGACAGACATTTTGGCGTCCGACAGCGCGAAGAGGACGCGGAAATATGGCTTTATATATTTTGGTGGCGATCAGGTTTGTTGTATCGGGAAGTTTCGTACATTGAGGCGCGTTAGCAGTAAGCCGAGGGCTTGAGAATACTGCTGATCTTACTGGGTCAACTGACTTCCTAAAAGCAGAACTTTGAGCTGGGGCTCATGGCCCCGCTAGGCGCAACGGGCAGAGATCGCATCGCAGGTAAACTGCGTTCTGCAGTCTTGCGCTAAGGTATGCTTTTTCGCGGCTTGCGCGCCCGCAGCAGGGCGGCGGGGGCCGGCGTGCGCCAAACGACCTGATATGCCTCTACGACATTGTTCGCGGTTACGCTGAGGCCGGGAAGCGCGATCCAGGGCGGCGGCTGGCGCCCGAGAAGCCCGAGAATAGTGGCAATTCCGGCGGCAACACCCTGGTCGTAAGGCAGTTGCGCTGCAATGCCCTTGATCAAGCCGCCACTGGCAAGGTCGGCCGCGACATCGTTGCCGAGGTCGACGGTGGTGATCGGGATCGCCATTCCGGCATCATGGATCGCGGCGACGGCGCCGGTCGCCGGCACGTCCCAGACAGCGAACAGGCCGGCAAGATCGGGATTGGCTTGCAGCAGACCTGCGGTTGCAGCCTTCGCGTGAGAGACATCGGCAAACTTGCCGCGCACCAGCGAAAGGTCAGGCCGGTGGGCTGCCATCCATTTGCGGAAGGCGATCTCGCGCTCGTGGGTCGCGAAAAAATCAACGCCATAGGCCAGCACGCCGACCTTGCCGCCTTGGGTTACGTGCGGCGCCAGCAATTCCGCGCCGATCTGGCCCAGGCCGAAATTGTCGGCCGAGATGACGCTGACATAGTCCTTGCCGGGCAGCATGCCGGTGGGAGCATTGTCGAGTAGCAGAAGCTTCTTTCCCGCCGCCGATATGGCACGATGGTCATCGGCCGCCCGGCTGCTGCCGATCGGAATGGAAACCACCGCATCCACGGCTTCGCCGGCAAGCCGCTTCAATTCGGAAATCTGCCTGTCGATATCGAAGGCGCAGTCGATGACCTCGACCACCGCCGCGCCATAGCGGCCAAGCGTGGTGACGATCCCGGCCAGTTCCTCCTTGGCCCAGTCGCTCATCGTGGTGTGGAGAACGACGGCGACCGAAAAGTGCCGGCCGCGGGCAGCATCGGCATCCGCATCCGACAGGCCGACCTGGTCGGCCGGAACCGCTCGTTCGCCATGCGGCCCCAGGCCGGTGATTGCCATTGCTCAATCCTCCTGAGGCGCTCGCAGCGCTCGATCGATTCTGCGGATATTATGCAAGCGTCCCACCCGGTGGCCGGGGTTTGGCCGGCCTGGCGCTGGTGTCGAGTGCTGCCCGTGAGAGAAAATCCTTGAATTCGGGATGCTCACGTGGCGAGCCCAGCGTAATCCATCCCTGCAGGAATCTCGTATCGAACAGCGCTTCGGCCACGACCTGCGCGGCGCCGACCAGTCCGGCCGAACCGCCCATCTGCGAGCGCACGATGCGCAGGTCGCGCGTGACCACCGGATGCGACTGGCGATAGACCGCCTCGCGCACGGCCGCCAGCAGGATATCCCCAGTCTGGGCGACGCTGCCACCGAGCACTATCAGCGCGGGGTTGAGCAGATTGGCCATCGGCGCCAGCACCTCGCCAACCGCCCGGCCGCTGCGCCCGAGCAGGTCGATGCAAAAAGCGTCGCCTAACTGGGCGCCATGGCCGGCATCGGTGACGGTGACCTCGCCAGCACGCGCCAGTACCTCGGTCAGGTAGGGACTGCGGCCGCTTTCGGCTGCTTGGCGGGCCTCGCGGCCCAGCGCCTCGCTACCGGCGACAGCCTCGAGGTTTCCACCGTCGATGAAAGTGTAGCCGATCATGCCGGCAGCGCCTTGGGCACCGCGGTGCAGCGCGCCTTCCGAAACAACACCGGCACTGATCGACCGTCCGAGCTTGACGAAGATCATATCGGTCAGACCGATGCCGCTGCCCGATTTCAGCTCGCCCATTGTCATCGTCTGGACGCCGCTTCGCACCCAGACCGGTGCGCCAACAAGCGTGGCCAACTGCTCGACAAAAGGAAATCCATCCCAGTTCTGGAAGGCGCTCAGCGCCGGGGCAAAGAGGCGCTGACCGTCAGGCTTCTCGACCGGACCAGGCACGGCCAGCCCAATACCCCAGATGCCGCCCTCGCTACCGTGTTCCTCCAGCATCCAGGCAAACAGCGTCGCCAGCCGTTGGACCACCGGCGCGGGTCCCGCCGCCAGCTCCACGGCCTCGTGATGCTCCGCCAGCAGACGGCCGGAAAGATCGGAAATGCCGACCGCCAGCGAGGAATGATCGAGTACGGCGGCAAGGATCATGCCCATGCGCGGCCGGAAGCGAACATGGCGCGGCGCCCGTCCGCCGATCGCCGGCCCGAGTTCGCCTTCCTCGATCAACCCGATACGAAGCAGAGTTGCTAGGCGATCGGTGACGACGGCGCGTCCAAGCTCGGACTGGTTCTCCAGCTCCTGGCGGGTCGTCGCCACTCCGTTCCGCACGAGGTTGAGCAGCGAGGCCAGACTGCCATGCGCGGATTCGCTGGCGCGAGGCCGGCCAGCGGTACGACGCGGCTGGGCGGTCTCTCCGTCTGCGGTGCTGCGCTCGTCCATATCCTTGCCGCGTCTCGTTCCCTGATCCGGCGCATCACGTCTTCCATCGCGCGAGAAAGGGATCGCTTTAATGGTTGTCGTCAGGCCATTTGGCATGGGTAACGTGACCTCATTTACGGATCAAGTGGCAACTTTTGTCGTTTATCAGCAAAAGATTGCCAACTTTTGCATTTTAAATGTTGACGTATCGTGTAAGCCGCGCATAAGTTCGGCCGAGGTTCGGAGGAGAGCCTACGCCCCGACGCCAAGGACAGGGATTGCCGCACGGGCAGTCACGGCATCTCTTCAAGCCGATAATGCCGGGATCCACACGCAGCGTGGTTGCCAATCGGCTATTCTTGGAGGAGACGACATGCAGGTGAAGCTGGCCTATCATGCCAATTGCTGGGGCGCGCTCGGTGGCAATGCCGTCGGTGTCACCTCGATCACCCAGCTAACCTATCGCACCTTTGGCGACATGGAGCAGGCGATCGGCGAGATCGGCGCGGCTGGATATATTGGCACCGAACTCTTCGATGGCAATCTTCTGGACTACGAAGGCCGCTATGGTGTGCTGCGCAGTGCACTGAAGCAGTCCGGTGTCGCGCTTGTTGCCGCTTATTCCGGCGCCAACTTCGTCTTTGAAGATATCCTTGGCGAGGAATTGGCGCGCATCGAACGTGCGGCGGGTGCAGCGGCCGAACTCGGCGCTGAACATCTGGTCGTCGGCGGCGGCGCCAAGCGCGCCAACGGCCGCCAGCCCGACGATTTCAAGCGCCTCGGCGCTGCACTCGACATGGTCATCGACATCGCGGCCAAAGCGGGCCTGCGTGCGCACTACCATCCGCATCTGTCGACCATCGTCGAAGGTCCCGACGAGGTCCGCGAGGTCTTTGGGCACACCGCAATCGATTTCTGCCCCGACACGGCGCATCTGGCTGCCGCAGGCGGCGATCCGGCCGCGCAGATCCGCGAATTCAGGAACCGCATCAGCTACGTGCATCTCAAGGGCTGGCAGCGCGAGCCCTTTGCCTTCACGCCGCTCGATCGTGGAGATCTCGACATGGCGCCCATCGTCAAAGCGCTCAAGGACACCGGATATTCCGGCTGGATCGCTACCGAACTCGACGCCTGGCCCGACCCCAGGCAAGGGGCGGAACTGAGCATGAGCTATCTGAAGAAGGCCATAGGGCCGAGTTGAACCGACGGGCATAGCGCGCCTGTCACAGGGAGGAGACCTAAATGACACGTTTCAAGACAATAGCCGGAGCTTTCACAGGCGCACTGCTGGCCACTGGCCTCTACACCGCAGCCCCCGCCTTCGCCGACCCGGATTCGGCGCTGGCTGAATTGCAGAAGACGGTGCTCTCCAAGGGCCCGAACGGCGAAACCCCGGCGTCGGCGGCATCCGTCAAACTGACGGACGAAGAACTGGCAAAGATCAAGGACATGAAGGCGACGGCGGCGATCGTCATGCACTATGGGGGCAATGACTGGTCGCGCGCGCAGATCGCCGGGCTCAAGGACCAGTTCGGCAAGATGGGCATCGAGGTGATCGCCACCACCGATTCCGGCTTCAAACCGGAAAAGCAGGTCGCCGACCTCGAAACGGTGATGGCGCAGAACCCCAAGATTATCGTTTCAATCCCGACCGATCCGTCGGCAACCGCCTCCGCCTACAAGGCTGTCGCCGACAAGGGCGTGAAACTGGTGTTCATGGACAATGTGCCGACCGGCTTTGTCGCCGGCAAGGACTACGTCTCCATCGTATCCGCCGACAATTACGGCAATGGTGTCGCGGCGGCGCATCTGATGGCCAAGGCGCTGGGCGGCAAGGGCGACATTGGCCTCGTCTTCCACGCCGCCGACTTCTTCGTCACCAAGCAGCGCTATGACGGCTTCAAGAAGACGATCGCCGACAACTATCCCGACATCAAGATCGTCGCCGAACAAGGCATTGGCGGGCCGGACTTCACCGGCGACGCCGACAAGGCGGCCTCGGCGATCCTCACCTCTCACCCGACCATCAACGGCATCTGGGCGGTGTGGGACGTGCCGGCCGAAGGCGTCATCTCGGCGGCGCGCACCGCCGGTCGCGACGACCTCGTCATCACCACTTGCGACCTTGGTGAGAACGTCGCCATCAACATGGCGAACGGCGGCTTCGTCAAGGGCCTGGGCGCGCAGCGTCCGTTCGACCAGGGCGTCACTGAAGCCCTGCTCGCCGGCTACGGCCTGCTCGGTAAGGAGGCTCCGGCCTTCGTCGCCCTGCCGGCGCTCCCGGTCACCAAGGACACGCTGCTCGAGGGCTGGAAGGCCGTCTACCACGCCGAGGCGACCGACAAGATCAAGGGCAGCATGTAGCGCACCCTACGGCCGGCGCACTCCCTGCCGGCCGCTCCACTTCAGTTCCACAGGAGACTATCATGACCCGGACGCTCAACGTGGCGATGATCGGCGGCGGCTTCATGGGCAAGGCCCATGCGCTTGCCTATGCGGCGATGCCGATGTTCTTCTGGCCGGCGCCCGCCATTCCCGTGCGCAAGGTGGTGGTTGACGTCACCGACGCGCTGGCCGACGAAGGGCGTCGCCGCTACGGTTTCGAGGAATCGTCTTCAGACTGGCGGGCGGTGGTGAAGCGGCCCGATATCGACGTCGTCGACATCGTCACGCCGAACGACAGCCATGCGGCGATCGCGATCGCGGCGGCGGAAGCCGGCAAGCATATTATCTGCGAAAAGCCGCTGGCGCGCGGCGGCGACGAGGCAAAGACCATGCTCGGCGCGGTGAAGAAGGCCGGCGTCATCCACATGGTCGCCTTCAACTACCGTCGCACACCGGCCGTGGCGCTCGCCCGCCAGTACATAGAGGAGGGGCGGATCGGCAAGATCCTGAACTTCCGCGGCACATATCTGCAGGACTGGTCAGCCGATCCGGATTCGCCTCTGTCTTGGCGCTTCCAGAAGAAGATCGCCGGCTCGGGCTCTATCGGCGATATCGGCACCCACGTCGTCGATCTTGCCCGCTACCTGGTTGGCGAGATCGCCGAGGTCAGCGCGCTGGTGCGCACCTACAACAAGACGCGGCCGATCCAGCGCGGCAATCTCGACAGGCTGGGGGCAGCCGAGAAGAACACCGGCGCCGCGTGGGCCGAGGTCGATGTCGACGACGAGGTGGTGACACTGCTGAAATTCGCCGACGGCGCGATCGGCTCGCTCGAGGCCACCCGAAACGCCTATGGCCGCAACAATTTCATCACCTTCGAGATCCACGGCACCAAGGGCTCGATTGCTTTCAACTACGAACGGCGCGACGAATTGCAGGTGATGTTTGCCGATGATCCTGCCGATGCGCGCGGCTTCAGGACTGTCTATTCCGGTCCGGCGCACCCTTATGGGGCAGGCCTGTGGCCAATCCCGGCGCTCGGCATTGGCTATTCCGAAACCAAGATCGTCGAGTGTTTCGATTTCTTCTCGGCCATCGCCTCGGGCAAGCAGCCTTCACCCAATTTCGAGGATGGCTATAAGACCGAGCGCGTCGCCGACGCGCTGATCGAATCCGGTGAATCCGGGCTGTGGACCACAGTGCGGTCATGAATAGTGCGGCGCCTGTTCATGCGGTGGAAATGAAGGGCGTCACCAAATCTTTCGGCGGCGTCAAGGCGCTGGTCGACGTCGACCTGCAGGTAGAGAAGGGCGAAATCCACGCGCTGCTGGGCGGAAATGGTGCCGGCAAGTCGACTATTCTGAAAGTGCTGAACGGCGTGCATGTGCCGGACACCGGCACCATTCTGGTTGACGGCAAGCCATTGACAGAGATCTCGCCCGAGGCCTCGCGCCGGGCGGGTATCGCGATGATTTTTCAGGAAATGAGCCTGATACCGACGCTGACGGTGGCACAGAACGTGTTTCTTACCCGCGAAGCCAAGGGCCCATTCGGCCTGATCGATGACCGCACCGCCGAGAAGCGCGCCGGGGACCTGTTCGACATGCTCAAGGTTGAGGTCGATCCAAAGGCGATGGTCGGCAATCTGGGCGCCGGCCAGCGGCAACTGACCGAGATCGTCAAGGCGATCTCGCAGAACGCCAAGGTGCTGGTGCTCGACGAGCCGTCGACGGCGCTCGCGGTATCCGATGTCGAGCGGCTGTTTGCCTTCCTGCGCAAGCTGAGATCGGAAGGTGTCGCCATCATCTATGTCTCGCATCGTATGGACGAGATCGCCCGCATCGCCGACCGCGCCACCATCCTGCGCGATGGCCGCCACGTCATCACGGCACCGCTGTCGGAATTACCGATCGAAGCGATGATCGAGCACATCGTCGGCAAACGCTCGCGTGGCCTGTCGGATGTGGTGCGCGGTGAATCGAGTATCGGCAAGCCACTGCTTGAGCTCGAGAATGTTTCGGGAGCGCTGAAGCCCAGGAATGCCAGCTTCGTCGTCCACAGTGGCGAGGTTGTCGGCCTTGCCGGCCTGCTCGGCTCCGGTCGTTCGGCGATCGCGCGCGTCATCGCCGGCATCGACCCGATCATCGAAGGCGAGATCCGCATCGCCGGCAAGCCGGTGGTGATCACGAGGCCAAGTGATGCTATCGAGGCCGGCGTGGCGCTGGTGCCGGAGGATCGGCTGCGCCAAGGCGTCATCGCCGACCATTCGGTCGCCTCCAACATGACGCTCGCCGTGCTCGACCGGCTGAGCAGCAACACGTTCGTGTCGAACAAAAAGGTGCGCGACGTGACCGACGATCAGGTCGCAAAACTGCGGGTCAAGACCGCGTCGCGCGACAGCGCGGTGCGTACGCTTTCGGGCGGTAACCAGCAGAAGGTCGTCATTGGCAAATGGCTTTCGACCGAGCCGGAAATCCTTGTCCTCGACGAGCCGACTTCCGGCATCGATATCGGCTCGAAGTCGGAAATAATCATGCTGGTTCGCGAGCTCGCCAAGGCCGGCAAGGCAATCGTCATGATCTCCTCCGAGCTGTCCGAGATGCTGTCCGCCTGCGACCGCATCCTCGTTATCTCGGATGGGCGTGTCATGGACGATATCAGCCGTGCCGATCTCGACGATCCGTCGGCGCCAAAAGACGATCCGGTCGCGCAGTTGCAGGCCGCCGAGCGCAAGCTGCAGATCGTCATCCAGAACGCTCTGACCAAAAGCCAGGGAGGGACACATGTCCACTAGTGCCAGCGCATCCGCACCCTCGCTCACGGCGAGGCTCGGCCTCACCAATTGGCGGCAGAACATCATCTATATCGGCTTCGTGATCATCTTCATCATTTTCGCGACCACGCTGTTCGACAAGGGCTTTCTCAATCCCAACAATCTGCTCAACATCGTGCGCCAGACGGCGATGATCGCGGTTATGGCGACGGCCATGACCTACGTGCTTTCGGCCGGCGAGATCGACCTTTCCGTTGGCGCCGTGGCCGGGCTGGCCTCCGTGACGACAGCGATGGCGATTGACGCTGGAGGACCGCTCACCGGTGTGTTGGCGGGGCTCGCCACCGGCGCCCTCGTCGGAACCTTCAACGGCCTTTTGACAACGCGGATCGGCATACCGTCGTTCCTCACCACGCTGGCCACGATGGGCATCGCCACGGGCACAGCCATGTGGATCAGCGATACGGCTGCGGTACCGATCATCTCGAAGAGCTATTCCTGGATTTTTGGCGGCGGCAATGTCGGACCGGTGCCGGTGCTGCTGATCTGGATGCTCGTGCTGGGCGCTGTCGGCCATGTCGTGCTGAGGCGAACGAGCTTCGGCCGGCGCGTGCTGGCCACCGGTGGCGGCGAGATCGCGGCGCGCTATTCCGGCATCGACACCAAGTCGATCAAATTCCGCGTCCTCATCATCTCGGCCATGGCGGCGGCGCTGGCCGGCATGCTCTATGCAGGGCGGCTGCAATCCGGACGCTTCCAGCTCGGCCAAGGCGACGAGTTGTCGGTCATCGCCGGGGCGGTCCTTGGCGGCACCAGCCTGTTCGGCGGTTCCGGCACGGTGATCGGCACGATTGTCGGCGCGCTGATGATCGGTCTCATCAACAATGGCCTGATCCTCATGGGGCTGGAGTTCAGCCAACAACTGATCGCACGCGGCGCTATCATCATTCTTGCCGTCGCCCTTAGCCAAGGAAGAAAATGAGATGATGGTCCCTTACACGGTCATCGGCACCGTCGTCGCCAAACCCGAAACCCGCGAGGAACTGCAAAAAATCCTGTCGAGTTTCGTCGAGCCGACGCGGGTCGAGGACGGGTGCATCAACTACGACCTCCATGTCGACCCGGTCGACCCATGCGTGTTCATGTTCTACGAGAACTGGCGCTCGAAGGACGACCTCAACCGGCATCTGGCGATGCCGCATCTGAAGCCGCTGTTCGGGCGCCTCGATGATCTCGTCGCACGGCCGGTCGATGTCCGTCGCTTCGTCATGCTGAGTCATATTGCAAAGCAAACCCATGACTGATCGCTTTGCCCCGATCCGCTATGGCATGATCGGCGGCGGACAAGGCGCCTTTGTCGGCGCGGTGCACGGTGTCCCGGCGCGTATGGACAACGAGTTCGTGCTGGTCGCCGGCGCTCTGTCATCGAATCCGAAGCGCGCCAAGGCCTCGGCGGCCGAGCTTGGGCTGGATCCGACACGCAGCTACGGCTCCTGTGCCAACATGGCCAAAGGCGGAGGCCAAGCGGCAGGACGGCATTGAGGTGGTGGCCATCGTCACGCCGAACAATGTGCACGTGCCGGCTGCCAAGGCTTTTCTCGGGGCCGGCATCCACGTCATCTGCGACAAGCCACTGGCGACGACGCTGGCCGAGGCAAAGAGGCTGGCGGCGCTGGTCGAAAAGGCCGGCAAGGTGTTCATAACTACACGCGAGATAGTTGGCCAAGGGACAGCTCGGCGATATCCGCATCGTGCAGTCGGAATATCCGCAGGACTGGCTGACCGAAGACCTGGCCGCCACCGGCCAGAAGCAGGCTGCGTGGCGCTCTGACCCCAAGCAGGCCGGTGCCGGCGGTGCGCTGGGCGATATCGGGACGCACGCCTACAACCTCGCCCGTTTCGTCTCCGGGCTGGAGCTCGATTCGTTGTCGGCCGATCTCGATGCCTTCGTACCGGGGCGGCTGCTCGACGACAACATCAATGTGCTGCTGCGCTTCAAGCCGGTCGGCGGGTCGCATCCGGCCAAGGGAATGATCTGGGCAAGCCAGGTGGCCCGGCCAAGCGGCTTCACCACCAAGCTCCACGCCCGCTGCGACGGACATGGTCGGCCGCTCGGCTGTGTAGGTGTCGAGGGCCGAAAACAAACTGAGATACTCCACCCCGTCGTTTATGGGTTCACGGCCAAATCGCCGGGTTCGTTTGCCCAGCGTTTACGAAGGAGACGCGCTAGCCGACGAATCCCCATTATCCACTTCACGATCCCTACGTTCCCACCCGCTCACCGCTTGGCGCTGTCGCTGTCCGCTTCGGCCCGCGCAAGGAACTGCTCGGTCGTGGAGGGAAGACGGGATTTCAGCCAATCCGCCATCGCGACTTCCTCTCGCAGATTCTCTTCGCAAGCCCGAAGAACCTCGGTTTCGCCGAGCGATCGAGCAGCGGCAATCAGGATCGTGTAGGAGGCGATTTCCATGTGCTCGAACGTGTAGCTCGCGAGCGATCCTTTCATCACCTCGTCTCCGGCGAAGACACCGCTCAGCGATTGCGCCATCGCCGTCAGTTTACCGCCAGCATCCTTCATCATAGATGAACCCTCGTCCATCCGATCGAGACAAGACTTCAGCCGAGCAGCCTGCTGTTTGGTTTCGTCGAGGTGCTGTCGGATTCGGTCGCTCAGTTCGGGATAATTCTCAATACGGCTCAACTGCCCGTTCAACATCGTTTCAGCCTGCTCCTCCATGGCATGAGCATCTCTAAGCCATTGGACAAACCATTCGCGCGTTTCTGACATTTCGAATCTCCTTTGCGATGTAAGGAAAAACTTTCAGAAGAAGACATTGTTCCGGAAAACAGCCCTGATAGTCCCAGAGGATCAGTGTCGTGGCGGGTCTCAATTCACCTTGCGAAAATCCCGCAGCGATGCGTGGGGAAGGCCAAGACCGCGAAAGATCGGCGCAAGGAAAACGGCCCGATCGCGACCGCTGGCGCTCCGCATTGAGCCTCGTGCCTCACCGCACCACCATAGTCACAAGGAACGCGACGGCCTCTCCGCTCGTTGATTGCTTTTCGACTCGAGCCGCCGTCATGCCCTCCACATCGATACGCAAAACGGAATACGATCCTCACAGAAGAATCCTCTCGGTCTGGTTCGTGGCCAGCGGCAAACGCTACGAGTTTGAGGAAGTGCCGCCGGAAACCTTTGCCGCGTTCCGGGCGGCGTTCGCCAAGGGCCGCTATTTCAACGACCATATCCGCAACAATTTCCGCTACCATCTGGTTGCGAGCGATAGCGACCCGGGATGACCTGACCTGCCGGTGGCTCAATCGTCCTGTCGCTCCAACCGGCGGTTGACGGATGCGTTGCCGCTGTTGCTCTAGGTTCGCTTTCGGTCCGCGCGCACTCGCAAAGCCCATCTGCCTGGTGCAAAGGCGCTTGATCGGTCCCGCCGCCCTGGCAGTGTGCGGCCGGTTTTTTTGCGCCCCAGATGGAACACCGGGGCGCGGGTAAGGTTCGGCGCACGCAGTACATCCTGTCTCAAAGGGAAAATTCCATCGCACGAAGTTAGAGTGGTATTGAGGTCACCCATCTTCTCCGAATCCAACGTCGCTGGCGCGCTGAAGGGTTCAAGGTCGATCTGCCGCCGGAGCTCAACTGCTGGACTATTGCTCGACCGGAAGCGCCTTGTGCTGCGGCTCAGCGTGGTGGAACACCTGTCCAAGATCGCGCGCGTCGAACGTTTGGCCGCAGACTGGGCAGCGCACAAAGTGCTTCGACTCGTCCTCTACCGGCCCGTCATGCGGCCTGCCCTCATAGCCTGTCGCGATGTTGTCGGTTCTAATCCGGGGCATCGGCAAATGCCTTTCGTCGTTTTGGCGGCCGATAGTTCTCATCAACCGGACCTTCTCACGGTCGACCGTGACCAATGGCCCGAGGTCGATCGTCACGGTGTCCTCGTCGATGCGCGTGACCTCGCCTCTTAGCTCGATTTGCTGGCCTCGGTTCACCTTGGTGTGATCGATGATGGAATGTGGAAAGTCGTAACGTGGGATCGAGACGCTTACGCGGTCCTCTGTTACCCGCCTCAGAACCGTGGCTGTAATGGCCACCTGGTCAGCAACGCCTATTCCGCGAGCCATGAATTGAGTCTGGAGCGGACTGGGCGATGTTCAAGGTGTTTCTAACATACGGCACCGCAATTTGGCTCTGGCCGACTCTCGGTTGCCCGCCTCCAATTCTCCTCAGAAAGATCCCGACCGCTATCTTTTGCCGGCTGCGCCGTCGGCTCGTTGTGGGCGTATTTTTCTGGATTATCTCCGCAGAGGCCGCGGCAACACAGCTGTCGGCGTTTACTCGCCTTGAGCTCGTTCAGGCTTTCCGATAGCCGCTCCAATCTAAGCAGCTCGAAAAGGGAATTTTGCCAGACGCGTTTACGTTGGAGAGGCATGTCGGCCGGCGGAGATGGCCTGGTCCACGCGCAAACACCGATAGCAATTGCGAGATGTTAGTCCCATGCGCGATGGCTTTAACGCCGGCGTCACTGCGACCACGGCAAGTGGCCGGCGTCATTGGGGGCAGTTGGGGTAAATGCCAAGTAGACGCCGGCCCAGCGGGTTGGGGTCCGCCACGGGAAATAATAGTGGGCTTGGAGATTCAGGTAATTCCGTGATCACGGAAGACGAGCCTTTGCGGTCCCTACGTTTCACTCTTCGTCTATCGAGCGCACGCGGCAGGAAAGCGTTCTGTCCAACCGCTGCCGCAGCACGATGCCAAAAGGCCCTTGGCCGTTCTCATTTCGGGTTGCCTGTGCCAGCGCCTCGACCGAGTTCATGTGAACGCGGTCGATCCTATAGAGCCGGTTGTCGTCGTCTGCCGGGACTACCGGTCCTGCCAGCGCTCTTGCAAACCCCGTTTGACGAACCTGAGTAGACTGCCAATACGACAGATAGCAAATAGAGCGCGAGCACGCCGAGAAGACTTAACCAATAAGACTTCCATGTTGTCTCCACTGCCTGGAATCGCAGTGGACCAGACGGTGCTTGCGAGTGATGCTCGCAAGGGCGCGGACGGTCAGGCCGCCGCACCGGGGAAAAGGCCCTGGAACCGCCGCAGGTACAGCGGCCAGCCTTGATCGCTATCAACCCCCACGCGCACGCCCTCCCAGCCTTCGCCATGGCGCTCGAGGTTCCGGTGCTCGATCTCAACCCGGGTTCGGTTCTCCGTCTCAGCCGTGAACCTGACTTCCCATTCGCTGGTCTTGTTCAGGTCGCTCTCAATCTGCCACCGAGGACTGATGTCCCAGCTCAGAACGAGCCGGCCGGGGGGATCGTAAGCCAACACACGAGCCCAGCGGCACTCGCTGCCGTCCACGCCGCGATCGTAAACGTGGCCCCCGACCCTGGGTTCGAAGATGGTCTCTGCGATCGGCACGGCAAGAAGATTGTGCTCGCGAGGTTTGAATTTCCCGAAATCCTCGGTGAAGACCTTGAAGGCACGCGCGATAGGTGCCTCGACAACGACGAAATGCCTTACGGGCGCGGTTGCAGGAAGCTTGCTCATGGCTGGTCCTTCTTTGGGTGCTCGACGGCCAGTTTGTAGCTCCCCAGGGTCTTGCTCCAGAACTGATCGATTTCCGCGCGCAGACTTGCCAGGCCGTTTTGGTCGATACGGTATATTCGTTCCTTGCCAGAGCGCGTGTCGGCCACGAGCCCGGCATCCTTAAGTACTTTCAGGTGCTGGGAGACCGCCGGCCTGGTCACAGGCAGCACACGAGCAAGTCCGCTGACCGAACAAGGCTGTTCGACCAACAATTCGAATATCGTGCGCCTCGTCGAGTCTCCGAGCGCTGTCCAAAGTTTCGCGTTAGTGGCCACTAACGCGAACTTAAATCGATGGGCCTGCGCTGTCAAGCTGGGGTGTTCCATGTCGCGCTACTCGGTGACTAAATGTAAAGCACGCCCGCCTCGACCACCGCACGGTTACCTCAGGATTTTCCGCGGGCCTGCGGGCGACGACAAGAACCCGATAGGCCGGTACCGCCCACGGCGCGTGCACTGATGATGCCGGGCGAGATGATGCAGCTGCCGCCGACCGAGGCGATCATCATGATCTCGGGCCAGTTCCCAATCCGTGCGAAGAAGGCACGCTACTTTGCCGACCCGCGTCTTGCCGAGCGCGTCTTGCCGAGCGCGTCTTGCCGCCACCAAGGACCGGAGGGACAACGCAGAACGCTCGCCCTGACGACTGGACCGACACGACACTTCTTGCTGAGCCGGAAGGCAAATCTCGGAAGCTGAGGCTTGCCAGGGATCAGCAGGACGAGGATCCGGCCAATGGCGGCATTCGCCGCCAGCCCGAGCTTCCCGAACACGAAGACATCGCGCCGGAACGAACGCCACGCTGCGACGATGAGTTCGACCTCGACAGGCGCAATAACTTTGAAACAAATCCCGCCGACAAGCGTTCCAGCATAGCGGGCGGGTTGCCGGAGGACCCAATGCCCGACGATGACATCGTCATTCCCCAAGACCACGACGCTTCGCCACTTCGGGAGGAGGAGTATTATGTCGTCTGCCCGGCGTGCGGCCAGGCGTTCGATATCAGGTGTATGGCAGAGGCGCTTCATCACAACGAGCTGGGCCACGAGCCCTACGACCTCGACTCGTAGTCGGCAATGCCGACGGTCGTCGACGAACGTCGACCCTGATCGAGACCAACACCGAGTTCTCGCTCATCTGGCCGGCGTTGCCGTCCGGTCGGCCTACAACGAATCCCCGTCGCCAGGGCGGAGCTTCGCCGGCACGCTATGTCGTGACAGACACCTTGCGGGCTTTCAGCGACGACTTGATTGCCGTTGCGGGCGTTGTCGATGCGGTTGTGGCCGTCACCGACCGGCATGGCCGTCACTGACCGGGTTGTTAACCAAGGGGACGCTTACTCCACTGCAATATGTCGCGCAGTTCCCGCGCGACGCTCCGAAGCAGACCTTTGCCGGCATCGCGGGCCGGGACGAACATGTGATCTCCACAATGCGTACCAACCGGAGCCTATCGCGATTGAAATTGCTGATCGGCTAACAGGCGCTCGTTGCAGAGAAAGGTTACGATCGGTCGCGATGCCCGGGTGCCTTCACGCGAAGGCACATGCTACGCGTCTTGGACGGGCGAGCCGCCTGTTGCCGAGAGCGGACAGCAGGTGAAGCGCGCTTGCGTTGGCCCGAATCTGACTTGCTTCACCAGTAACCCGGAAGACGCCAGGGAGGCGCTGCGCTGGACGCGTGCCCTAGCCGTCGAGCTCCCATCTATCGGTTCGTCCGCTCCATCCGGCCGCACCCTTGGGCTGCTCAAAGGCGCTCGCATCTTCCCTGCGCCGACACCGGCCGCTGTATCCGGAGCGTCAACCCGCTGAAGTCCGGTTGTGCTTTCTCAGCCGAGTAATCGCCGACTTGTCGACAGTGATCACCCCGCCGCAGTCAATCCGCACAGTGAGTTTGTTCACCCCGCGATCGACGCGGGTGACGTCCCCAACAAGAACCACTCTGTCGCCGGCCCGGACTTTCGGTGGGGGATCAATCGTATAAGGATGGTCATACGAAGGAATGCTCACCCTGGCGCGCCCACTGGGGAGAATCGCGATGACGATACCTGCCAGCGCCACCTCATCGCCGACCTCAAATTCGCGAGGCATGTTAACGTGCAGCATGGTCTTCCTCCCGATGCCTTCCTAATTCACGCTTTGCTAAATTAATGCCCGGCCAACCAGGTTGGTTGCTTGCAATCGACTTCGTACGGTTCCGCACAATTCCAAGCTGGTGTGCACTCCCAGTTGGCCTCGGATCGGCCTTGTGCGTCAAAATTCTGCACAAACGGTTTGACGTTCAGGACGACCTTGGCGCGCCCGCCACGCGGTAGCGGAGCGGCGGACTTCATCGCAGTCCGGCGATGGCCATAAACGCTGAGCGTGGAGCGGAAATGAATCTTTCGCGTTCAGGTACATCGTTCTAGTAAATTCGAGGAACGCCACGCCGGAAGCAGGAATCGTGTGCTGTTCCCAAGCTCCCTCGGAAGGGAAGTTGACCACCCGCCCACCGTTAGTCTAGGTCCGGCCGGTGCGTTCCAAACGTCATAGAAGCCGGTCGATGGCTTTACTGCCACGCGGGTTATTGGAGCCGGATCATCGATGCTGGTGTCGTGCGCCTACGCGCACGTCAGGTTCGGTTTCATGCATGGGAACTTCAAGGCCAGCGACGTCATCATCGAGCAATGTTCAGCCATATGTTGTTCGCAGATGGGGTGATTGGGGTCGCTCCCAGGTCTTGGTCTGCTTCGCGCAATATGATGATCGAGAAGGGAGCAGGGCATGAAGCACTATGTCGGTCTGATGTGTCGTTGGCTGAAACCGCAATCTGTGTGGTCGACGAGGATGGTATCATTTTCCGGGAAGGAGTAGCAGCCTCGGAGTCCAAACGAGATCGCCGACTGGCTCGAGCGGCTCGATCTGAACCTGGCAAAGGTTGGGCTTGAAGCCGGCGCAACCGCAGCTTGGCTGTACAACGGCCTGATGAAACGCGGACTGGCCGCAATCTCCATCGATCCGCGGCGGCTGCGGGCTTGACCAAGACGATGCCGATCATGAACGACCGGAGTCGCCGGCTGCATGCGCATGGCTGGTTCTCCATCGTCGATGTCAAAAGTGAGGAGAGCCAGGAAATCCGGATGCTTCTCTGCAACCGCCTTACGCTTCAGACGAAACAGATCGACATCGAGAACGACATCCGCGGGACACTCCGTGTTTTCGGCATCAAGTTCGCCGGTCGCATAACCTCCGGCCCTTTCGAAGGGCGCGTTCTAGAGCTGATCGAGAACACGCCTCGCCTGGCGGCCATGGTGAAACCGATGCTGATCGCCCGAGCGGCTCTTCGACAGCAATGCGCGGTGTTGCACAAGATGATGCTGGACATGGTTCGGAAGGACGAAACGTGCCGTCGGCTGATGACCATCCCTGGCGTCGGAGCGATCACCGCCGTGACCTATCTCACGACCATTGATGATGAGCCCGTTTTGAACGTTCTCGAGACGTCGGTGCACACCTTGGCCTGACGCCGAAGAAATACGCTTCCGGTGAGGTCGACCGAAACAGCGGCATCTCCAAATGTGGTGACGTCGCGATGCGGTCTACCCCCTACCAAGCCAGTCTCGCGTTACTGACGCGCTCGACCAAGAACTCGGGCATCAGGGCGTGGGGTCTCGCAGTCGCGAAGAGACGCGGCTTTCGGCGGACAGTGGTGGCCGTCGCTCGGAAGCTCGCCATCGTCATGCATCGCGTCTGGGCGGACGGAACCGAATATCATTGGGAGAGCAAAGCCGCGACTGCCAACTGATTTGGCGTGAATCGAATTCCAGAATCTGCCTGAGGCAGAGTGATGTCCCGCAAGGACCTGGTCGAAGTGACTGCGCTGCAACGATTGTGCTCCAGTGCACGCTTTCGTAGATAGCAGCCTTCGATTATCGGACCACCATCTTGAGGCGATCAAGCATCGAGCTCGTAGACAAGAGAGAGCCTCGCGGGACTTGACGTGCAGTTGGCAGAGGAAGGTTGCGGTGACAATCGCAATCAGACAAATCGTTGCACATCGAAGGCTCCGGTCGGGGTGACACCTCAACACTAAGGCAACCGGACAGACGGTGGAAAACGGCCCCAGCTTCAAAGGCTAGAACAATGCCATAAGCCTTGTGCCCTTCTTCGCACCAGGCTTCGAGCTCTTTGGCGAGCTATCCTGAGTTCGGGCAGCGTTGGTTGCCACCAGCCTCGCTGCCGTTCCGCTAATCCGGCAGCACGCCGAGCGGGCCATGTTCTAATCAATTCAGCCAACGTCGCCGGACGCCATCGGCCCCAGACGTGGTCGACGTTCGCCTCGATCAAATGCGGATAGAACGCTGCTATCTGCGAGGCGTCCACGAGTTCACCCGAAATCTCGGTGAAGACCACGATACCGTATTGCTCCGTTGCCACGGCACGGCCAAGCAGGGGTAAATCGTCTGGGGGCAGTGGATAGCGACGTCGCCTGCGTTCGGCATACCGCAATCTGGCGGCCTTATCTTCCTCGGAGTCTTTGGAGGCTTCTCGTCGCCGTTTCCTCTCCTCCGGTTCTGCGCGGCCTGCGGCCCTTTCGATGCTTGGCCAATGGCGCTTCAACTCCTCGTATGAGCGGAAAGGCACCCTCCAGGCCCGCAGTTCGTCGTCCCAGCTCGCCCATGGAACGGCTCGCAGTTCCTCGAGAACCGTCCGCGAATAAGGCGTGCGGATGCGAAGGTCGTCCGCGACTTCCAGATACCGGCTCGACAGAGGATCGAAGGCGAAGGCATCCCGTCCCTTGCTGTCATCATGTGCTGCTCGTAGATCCGCCTCTTGCGCAAGCCAGCGCTGGATGCGCCGCGCTGCAGTCTTTCCTGGCACGAACCAGGTTCTGCGCTCGTCACTCCACCTGGCGCGCGGGAATCTCTGTCGAAACCGCTCAACCGCCGCACGATCGTACGGAAAGCGCGCTTCGGCGCCAGGAGTTGTCTGCGGTTCAGCAGGGGCGTCGGATTTTTCCATCAGTCAGATTGCGAAGCACAGCATGCGCGCAAACAACGCGGTGCAGCTCATTTGGGTCCAAGAACATCAGAACGTATAGTCAGACCTGCAAGGGGAAGCCGATGAGGCGATCGGTGAAACTGCTCAACACGCTAACGTGGCGAAACCTTCGCTGCGCCGGACCGTTTATATTGCTCCAGGAGAGGTCCATCCATGCCCAGAAGACATGCAAAAAACCCAACGGCCGGACTGCCAACGGGCCCTCGCTCGCGTCCCCTGAAAGGCGAGGAGACGGAAGTGAACCACATCGTCGAAACGCAAAGTATATCGCCAGCCCAGGCGCGAGAGCTTGTGCGGCGCCACGGAAACGATTGGCGTAAGATCGATGAAGCCGCCAAGTCTTACAAGGACGACAGCTAAGCACTTCCGAGGCGGGGCTTGAGGTGACGAATGACCACCGTCGCAATCTTGACGTAAAGGCTGTCGGCAACTGCCCAATGACCGCAGACGAATTGTTGCCTCCAGGAATTTAAGATGCCGAACGAGAAGTCCCTATGATGCCCGCAACGATGCTGGTTACGGCGCTTCACGGGCAAGAAGGCATCTGCTCCGCCGAGGCGACAGGGAGCGAACCCGCCGGGGCTCACCTCATACGCAGGCCGAGCGCAAGTTTGCCCCGGTGGCACAACTTCGCGCTTCCACCAGTGAAGGATCGCCGCCGCGTACTTGCCAACGGGTCGCGGCGCCGACGCGCCAGAAATGGAGTTCGAGGCGGTTGTTGCCCAGGCGCATGTCGTTCAAGGTGAGTTCCTCGATCCAGTCGGGCAGCCTGGGATCGATGTACAGTTTGCCATTAGGAGCATCGGGCTGGAAGCCGATGATCGCCTGCAGAAGCGAAAAGCAGGATCCGGCTGCCCATGCCTGCGGAACGTTCGCTCCCTTATACTGCACGGGGAAAGTCGTGGGCGTTCGCGACAATCCGGCGAACAGCTCTGGCATTCGATGTTGCATGAAGTAGATTGCGGCGCTGCTCACGTCGCGAGAGAGGCGGCAGGCATCCGCGAAAAAGCCATAGCGCCGGAAGCCGAGCGCGATCAGCCCGTTGTCATGCGGCCATACAGAGCCGCGTTGATAGGAATGTGGATTGTAGGCCGGGTGATCGGCCGAAAGTGTCCGGATCCCCCAACCGCTCCACATATCCTGCCTCATCAGCCTATGCACCACCCTGGCGGCTCGTTCGGGTGGGACTATTCCCGACCAAAGACAGTGACCGGGGTTGGAAGCGACGCTCAGCACCGGCTTCTTGTCGCCATCCAACGCGAATGCGTAGAAGCCGGACGCCTCGTCCCAGAAGACCTGGTTGAATCGATCGAACAGGTTTTTGGCTTTGAGGCGAAGCTGCCCGGCACGAGCGCCATCGCCTGTGGCATCGAAGATTTCAGCCATGCGCGGCCAAGCATCATAGACATAGCCTTGCAATTCGCAAAGCGCCTTGGGTCCCTTCACCAGGGTGCCGTCGGGATAAACCAAGGCGTCACCGAGTCTTTCCAGCTCTGGTTCTCGTACCCCGCAACCGAGCGGGTTTCGTATTCCTGGAAACCGTCGCCGTCACGGTCACCATACCGGTCAATCCAATCCAGGCACTTCTCGGCCGTTGCCATGTGTCGCTCGAGCAGGCTGGCGTCACCGGCGCAACGCCAGGTATTGTGGAGCACGATAAGATACAGAGGGGTGGCATCGGCCGTGCCGTAATAGGGCGTATGGGGGATCAAATTGAAATGAGCGAGTTCGCCGCTGCGAAGCTCATGCATTATCTTTCCCGGTTCCGCATCGCGGTAGTCGTCGCGTTCGGTGGCCTGAAATCGCCCAAAAACGTCCAAGGCACCGCGCGAAAAATCTGGGTAGACCAAAGCATTCTGAAGCGAGACTATCAGGCTGTCGCGACCGAACAGGCTTATGAACCATGGTAGTCCGGCGGCCGGGACGTATTCGAGCTCGTCCGTGCCTTCGATCGGCAGCCGCAGCGCCGCCATGTCTTCGACCGCCTGATTATAGAAGCTGTGAAATTCGTCATTGGAACAGTGGAACTTCAATGCGCTGCCTTGCCATCCCGCGAGGCGTTTTGCAGCCTTCGACTCGAGGCATTTGTCAATGCAGGCTCGCGGTGCCCGATAGATTGTCTCGCCGTTGCCAAAGTTGTAAAGAAGACAAGCATGCCATGTCGCGCCCGGTTCGAGCTCGATGTCGAAGCTGATCCGGCCATTGGCATAGACGGGCCTTGTGGCCGTCCGGCGGACCTTGACAATGACGTCTCGCTTGAAGTCCCGATTGACGTAGGAGGTACGAAGGCTCGCCGCTCTGGACAACCATTCCGTGGTGATACGTCCGCGGCGGATGATTGCGTCGGCCTTGACTTCGAAAAGATCGGCAAAGTCGCTGCGCATGGCAACTTCCAAATTGAAGCGCGCTGCCATTTGCCCGTGGTTTACGAGTTCAAAGTCCTCATGCAGCCCCCCATCCAAGGCGCGGCCGATTACCAGCCCCAGGTTGCCTGCTGGTACACGGTTCGTTTCAGTAGTGAACGCCTGATTGACCAGATAGATCTTGGCGGCGAAGTAGGCGATGTTTCCGGAATTGAGGAGGTCCCATCGTTGCCCATTGGCAAAGATCTGCCAGCTGGATATCAGGCGTGTGTCAGACGCATACAACCCGTTGTACGTCGGCCAGGCGATCTGGCCATCCGGTTCGGTGACAAGGAAGCTGCGTCCCTGGTTAATTGCCAGGCGGGGTGGTCCGACTGTGAGCTCTAGCGTCATTGGTTCAATCGTCACCCTTGATCGGCATCCACGGGAACAGATTGAACAGCCATTGTGCGCCGGCATCGCGATCTTCGGCCACGAGAACTGACGCCTGCCTTGAACGCTTGGCCCCAGACCGTCACAAAATCATCCATCGAGAGTTCGAACAATCTGCCGCCTCGAGCACCTAGCCGCGAACAGAGGCGGACAACCCTTCGACGTGTCTTCAGATCAAACTGGTGTATTCTGGGCGACTGTCAACGAGGAGAACGGCAGGCCGCGCAACGCATTTTGCACTCCATAAACGAAGGCCAGCCTAAAGCGCGCCCGTTGGCTGAGCAGAGGTGCGTCCCAGTTATATGGGGAAGCGCCGCCCGGAGCGAGGCCTACATTGGCTGCATGCTCCACGTTGCGAACGACCACTGCGGTTCTGAAAACCAGGCGAGTCCGATATTCCCACCGAGGCTAGACCCGAAGGCGTGAAGTCGCGCAGCCCAGAACGATGGACACCACATTGGCAGCACCGTCTGCACCAGAGTGTTCGAATACGGCGGCACTTCAGGGACCAGGTGGCGTGCGATGACCATTCCGTGCATGGGCAGGCAACCGTAACGGCGCGGAGCGCGCTCGACGGCGCATGCTCTCATGGTGATCGGACCCAAGTGTTGCTATCCCGGTGTTCGTGAGTGCTCGGTAGAGTGCCAGATAATCGCTGCACATGCGCTCGACCGTGAACCGCTTCTCGAACGTCTGCCGCACTCGTGCGCGATCGAGGCTGTCTAT
>NZ_JAMYLV010000055.1:0-22488 GCF_040318195.1 Mesorhizobium sp. M1273
CTCATGAACGTGAACACAACGCCCGGCCCAGGGATGCCATGGATAAAGAAACTTGCGTTCCTCGGTCCCGTGGGCGTTCTCTCGTCGTGTTGTACAACACCGCCCGGCCGCATTCCCAAATCGCCTGGCAGACACCGGCCGAGTTCGCCACCACCTTCAATCTGCGACGGCCGCTCGCTTTGCGCTGTGCCAAAAGCTCCGCGCCAGCGCCCGTCGCTTCACCCGCCCAGCAGGGCACAACCCACGCCGGAAACGAACTCAAAACTGGGATAGAAACTGGGCGCAACGTCCCTATTCTGCCGAGAAGCAATGCGCCGCTAACCGACATTCGCAGCAAATGCGGCATGCGCTAGCAGTCAAAAGTCCTGGTACCAATCGGGGAGCTTTGTCATCTCGACTTCTTATAGCCAACCGCCCGAAAAACCGGCTCGGTGCAGTCCCGCGATGATGGCCGGCACGCGGCGCATCAGGCGCCACAGGAAGCCCGAGCGGTAGTTCTCTATCATCAGAGTGATCGGCCCCTGATTGATGCCGACGTGGTCCGGCGATACCCAACCGCATGGCCGGCCGTCGGCGGCTGCTATTGTCGGATTGAAGCTTGCGGTGAAGCCGTAAGGGTTGCCCTCTTGCAGGTCGATCTCATGGAAATAGCGCAGTGCCGGCAGAACGATCTCTGGCGCAAAGGGCAATGAGGTAATCGCTGCCCACGGCGACAACGTTCCATCATCAGGGCCGAATGGCGCACCGCGCGCCAGATAGCCGAAGAAGCGGCGGCCACCGACCGTGATTTGACCTTTTGTCGGGCTTGGGCCGTCGCTGGCGGTAATGCCCCAGCAATTCTCGCCATAACCGCTGAAGCCCTTCGGATTGCGAATGGCGTAGTCGCGTTGCAGGTAGGTTGCCTCGCGGCTGTTCTCGAAATAGTCGCAGTCGTGGTTGCGCATGGAAGCATCGCGGATGCCGCGAAAATCGATCCAGATATGCGAGAGCTGGTGGATGAAGAGTGGACCGGCGTAAACCAATTCCCGGCCATAGATCTTTTTCCACTTGTAGGTGGATAGCCAGGCCGCATAGCTCTCGGGCGGCAGCGGATGGGTTGGCGAGCCGAGGCCCAACACATAAAGGATCACCGCTTCGTCGTAGCCTTGCCAGCGATAGCGCAGGAAGCCTTTTCCAGGCCGCCAGCCATGGGTGACGGTAGCGCCGCCGTTCTGCGCCCATCGCCAGTCGGTGCGCCGGTAGAGCGCATCTGCAAGCCGCCGGATTTCAAGTTCGGATTCATCGTCCTCGCCAAAATAGGCGCCGGCGGCCAGCGCACCGGCAAGCAGAAGCGCCGTATCGACCGTGGACAGCTCACACTTCCAGACGCGGCGGCCGGTCTCCATGTCGAGGAAATGGTAGTAGAAGCCCTTGTGGCCCGTTGCGTCGGCTTCGGGCCCTTGCGGCGCGTTCCAGAAGAAGCGAAGCGTGGCGAGCGTTCGTTCAGCGGCGGCGGCGCGCGTCATGAAACCGCGCTCCACACCGACGGGATAGGCCGACAGGGCGAGCCCGACGGCGGCGATGCTGGCCGGTGACCCCGGGGTGTTGCGGTCGGCGATCAGGCCATTCGCCGGGTTGGCCTCTTTGAGAAAATAGTCGAAGGACAGGCGCTGGATGTCCGAGAGAAGCTCGTCGTTCGGCGGGTGGTCGCTCGATGCATCCATCGCTGTCGATATAGAGGGGTTTCGCCGAGCTTCCCACCTTTTTGGTCGACTTGTCGCCTTTGGGTCATGTCACGACGATGCTCGCGCTGGCCCAGGTGTCTCTATAACTAGGTTCGAACACCAGAAGCTGACATTCCGCTAACGGCCCGAAACGGTCATTCCGGATGACAGGTTGCGTGAAGCAGTCCGCGCAGTGCAGGGTGGCGCAAGAAGGATGGTTCAGTCGAAGAAGCCTGCATCCTCGTCCCGGAGATACTTCCTGGCTGCTTCGGCGTCGATATCGAGGCCCAGCCCCGGCGCTTCCAGCAGGTCCACCATGCTGTCCTTCACGATCTGCGACGGCAGGCCGATTACGAGGTCCTCCCACCAGGGGTCGGAGGCGCTCGGGTATTCGAACGCGATGTAGTTGGCGGGCAGGGTGGCGCAGACATTGATCAGCGCGCCGAGGCCGAGAAGGCCGTTCGCGGTGCCGTGCGGTGCCATCAGGATCGAGTGCATACAGGCGTGCTCGGCGACCCATTTGAGCTCGGCAATGCCGCCAATATCGGCCGGATCGGGGCCGATGACGCGCACCGCCTGCGTTTCGATCAGCTCCTTGAAATTGTGCCGCAGGTAGATCTGCTCGCCGGTATGAATTGGCGTCGAGGTGGAGGTGGTCAACTCCCGATAGGCCTGCGGATTGACCCACGGCACATAGTCGCCGGTCAGCATGTCCTCGAGCCACATCAAATTGTACTTCTCGACCGCGCGAGCGAACTTGATCGCATCGGGCAGCATCCAGCCCGGGCCGCAGTCGAGCGCCAGGCTGACCTTGTCGCCCAGCACTTCCTTCATCGCGATCACGCAGTCGAGCATGTGGTTGAAACCGCGCTCGCTGATCACGCCCTGGTCCATGGCACCGTGATAGCCGGCCTTCTTCTGCGTCACGCCGTAATGGAAGTCCTCGATGGTGTCCTTCATGTTGGAGTGGAACGAGATCCCTTGCTTGATCATGAAGAAATTCTGCGGCTGCTCCATCATCCATTTCACGTCAGCGGCGTAATCCTCCGGCCGATCCCCCGTTCGCTTCTGGCGGATCGAGCCGTTATAGACGCGCACCTTGTCGCGCACCTTGCCGCCGAGCAGTTTGTAGGCCGGCACGCCTGCGGCCTTGCCGGCTATGTCCCACAGCGCATGCTCGATAGCGCTTACCGCCGCGCCATAGGGCTTGAAAGAGCCGCGTTGGCGGATCTTCAGCATCACCCGCTCGACATCGGTAGGGTCCTCGCCGATCAGCGCCTCACGGAAATGCAGCACCCAAGGCTTGAGATAGGTCTTGGTGAACTCGACTTCGCCAAGGCCATAGAGGCCCTCGTCGGTAACGATGCGGACTATTGGGTGTTTGCCGATGACGGCGCAGCGGAGATCGGTGATCTTCATCTTCGGTTCTTTTCGCCTCAGCTCCAGATACGGTCCCAGGAATACTCGTCGTCCCAATGATCCGTGGGCTGCCAGATGCCGGTGACACCCGGCTGCAGATGCTGCGAGATCACCTCGTCGACGACGTCGTCAATCCCCAGGCCAGGTTTGTCCGGAACAGTGATAAAGCCGTCCTTCACGAGCGGCTTGGGAAGGCCGGTGACGATATCGTCCCACCAGTCGACATCGGCAGAGTGGTATTCGAGCGCCATGAAGTTTTCGGTCGCGGTCGCGACATGTGCCGCGGCCATTGCGGCGATCGGACTTTCGGCCATATGGATGGCCATTGCGATGCCGTGGTCCTGGGCCATGTCGCCGATCTTCTTGGTCTCGAGGATGCCCCCGCTGGTGAGCAGGTCCGGGTGGATAATGGAAAGGCCGCCGCTCTTGAGCAGAGGCTCGAAGCCTTCCTTAAGGTAGATGTCCTCGCCGGTGCAGATCGGCACCGTGGTGGCGGCCTGCAGTTGCCGGAACTGCTCGGTGTACTGCCATGGGATCACATCCTCGAGCCAGGCCGGCACGTATTTTTCAATCCGCCTGGCGAGCCGAATACCGTCCTGCAGCGAGATGTGGCCGACATGGTCAATGGCGAGCGGAATATCCATGCCGATAACATCGCGAACCTCGGCAATATACTGTTCAAGCAGGTCGAGGCCCTTGTCGGAAAAGTGGAGGCCGGTAAACGGATGGGGGACGTTGTGCAAATCGTAAGCGGCATTGCGGGTGCGCCGCTCCTCCATGGTCTTGACCGGGCCGCGGCCCGGATGGATGCGGTACCCTTCAAGTGAACCGGCAGGGGAGACGACCGCACCGGGTACATCCGCGATCTGCATCAGCCCCAGATCCATCTTGAGGAAGGTGAAGCCGAGCGCCATGCGCTGCCTGAGGCGCTTGCCGGTCTCGGTGCCGCTCGGCACGGTAGCGTCGGTGTCGCAATAGACGCGCACCTTCTCCCGAAACCGGCCGCCGAGCATCTGGTAGATGGGAACGCCATAGGCCTTGCCGGCGAGATCCCACAACGCGATCTCGACCGCCGAGACGCCGCCGCCTTGCCGGCCGTGGCCACCGAACTGCTTGATCCGGCGAAACAGGCGGTCGATGTCGCAAGGGTTCTCGCCAAGCAGCCGGCTCTTCAGCATCAGCGCGTAGGTGGCACTGGCGCCGTCGCGGACCTCGCCAAGCCCGACGATGCCCTGGTTGGTGTAAATCTTGAGCAGGGTTGAGGTGAACGGCGCGCCGACGATTTCGGCTACCCGCATGTCGGTGATGCGAAGCTGGGATGGCTTGGAGTTCGCGTTTACCCGATTGAGCGCTTCGTCGGCGCCACCTGTCTTTGCCATGACTTATCCTCGTTTCGGCTTGTCGTCCCGCACCCTGGGCCGGCATAGAGTGTTGCTAGCCCAGCTCAATCTCGTGGGCCTGCAGGTAGTCGCGGTCCATCTCAATACCGAGACCAGGCTTCGACGACAGCTTGAGGCTGCCGTTCGAAATATCGAGTGGTCTGTCGATCAGGTGATCGTATTTGCCCAGGTTCCACTCCGATGTTTCGAGTTTGTAGAAGTTGGGAACGGTCATCATTACCTGCGCTCCCGCAACCACGTTGATTGGTCCCGCGGCGTCATGTGGCGAGACCGGCACGTAGTAGGCTTCGCACAGCGCAGAAATCTTCTTGAGTTCGGTAATGCCGCCGGTCCAGGTAACGTCGGGCATGATGTAGTCGGCGAGCCTGTTCTCGAGTACCGGCACGAAATCCCACTTCGTGTGGCCGCGCTCGCCCCATGAGATGGCGGTATTGACCTTCTCACGCACCTGCTTGAGGGCGTTAAGGCTCTCGGGCGGGCAGGGCTCCTCAAACCAGTCGATCTGGCCGGCCTCCTCGAGGCTCCGACAGAGGCGAATGGCGGTGGGGACATCGAAGCGGCCGTGCGCATCGATGAGAATGTCGACATCGGGTCCTGCCGTTTCGCGGATCAGAGCCGTGAGTTCGGCGGCCTCGCGCTCGTCCTTGCGGGTCATGCCGCCATCGAGGTAGCCGTCTCGCTGTTCGCGGGGCAGGCCATCGGCGCTGCGGCCCTGGTGGGGGTAGGGATCGAACTTGAGCGCAGTGTGTCCGGACTCGACAATGTCTAGAATTTCGCGGACGACAGCCTCCTTGCTGGTGAATTTGGCCTGGTTGGGATGGGTGTAGAGCGCGATTTCATCGCGTACCGGCCCGCCAAGCAGCTCGTAAATCGGCTTGCCAAGGACTTTGCCCCGGATGTCCCAGAGGGCAATATCGATGGCGCTCACGCATTCGACGGCGGCGCCGCGGCTTCCCATGTAGGTGAAGCTGCGGAAGATCTTGTGCCAGAGATGCTCCATACGCGCCGGATCCTCGCCTGTCACGGCGACGCCGATCTGCCGCAGGATCGTGCAGAGAGCGCGGTTGGCGAGCCTTGTCGTGGTGGTGATCTCTCCCCAGCCACTCACTCCCTCGTCGGTCGTCACTTCGACGAACAGGAACTCTCCCCAGTAGGAAGCATCGGACTTGATCAGCCACGGCCGAATGCTCGTGATTTTCATCTCAACTACCTTTGCCTGGAAATGGTCAGCTAACGATGTTCTGGACTGGACATTCTATCCGGCCCGAGCGGCGTTGCGCGCTCGCATCTGTTCGAGAATATGCCGGCCCGAACCCTCGACATGGCGGGAAACGAGTTCGGCCGCCTTGTCGGCCTCTCCCGCCTTCACAAGCGCGATGAGTTCGCGGTGCTCGCGCATGATCGCGGCACGTCGCGCCAGCGTGAAATTGAAACGACGGCTCACGGCTCGCAGCACTTCGCGATGCTTCCACCAAAGCTCGGCGGCGTGGCGGTTGTAGTGCCGCTGGTACATCACGGTGTGGAAAGCGGTATCCAGCTCACTATGCCTGAATGTGTCGGCGAAATTGTTCTCTTCGATCAGGCCTTGGAGACGTTCGAGTTCGGCGATGTCCTCGCCGGTAGCCATATTCACAAACCATCGTGTCAGGGCTGGCTCGATCAGAACACCGATCTCGTAGATATCCCGGACAAAATCTTGATCAATGGGTCGCACGCGCGCCCCGCGGTTGGCGATAAAGGTGACAAACCCTTCGCCGCGCAACAACTGCAGGGCCTCGCGCACAGGATTGGTCGAAGTGCCGTGACGCCGGGCGAGATCGGTGACGACAAGCCGTTCGTTGGCAGCGAGCCGTCCCTCGATGATATCTTCCCTGATCAATTCATAAAGCGAGGCGCCCTCGCTGGAGGCCCCGATGGGATCGGTCCCCACCGGTGGCATCGCTTTGAAATCGCTTATTTCGGCCAAGGCCGGGCTCCCCAATTTTAATACATACCTTGCCCGATATCACACACGGCTTTCGCAAACAATGTACGATCCAGCGCGTTGACAGGCAATTCACGATCTGAAAACGTACCAAGCGATCGAGAGGATACACTGAGCTGACAGAAGCATCCTCGCGATCGAAACGAGCAAGGACCGCTTTAGGGCGGCATGGGAGAACCAGGGAGGATACCTATGACGAGAATTGCGCTCGGCAGCGCCGTCCTGCGCGGCACTGTCGCCACTGCTTTGATGGCATCCCTGACGTCTACATCGGCGCTGGGTGCACCGCCGGTCGACCTGAGCAAGTGGTCGCCGGAGTATGTGCGCTCGATTGCGGGCACACAGGATTTTGACACGGCGGCCGATTGCGCCAAGGTCACCCCGCTCGACTACAAGGGGCGACTGACTTTCTGGTATCAGGGCGTGTTCGAGGGCGACCCGGACCTCCTGCGCCAGTACTACAAGGATTTCTTCGAGACCTTCCGCAAAACCTATCCGAACATCCAGCTCGAGGAACAAGCCCTCACCTATAACGACCTTCTCGACAAGTTCCGCACCGCGCTCCTGGGCAATGCCGCGCCTATGGCGGTCCGCCTGCAGATCCTGGGTGGTACCGAGTTCGCCTCAAAGGGCTATCTGCAGCCGCTCAAGCCAGAGGACGTGGGGTATTCGACCGAGGATTTCTGGCCCGGCGCCATGAAGGCAGTGACCTGGGAGGGCGTGACCTACGGCATTCCGACCAACAACGAGACGATGGCGTTCATCTGGAACGCCGACATCTTCAAGCGTGCCGGCCTCGATCCGGACAAACCGCCGGCAACGTGGGACGACGTGGTCAAGTATTCCAAGCAGATCCACGACAAGCTCGGCATTGCCGGATATGGCCTCGTGGCTCGCAAGAATGCCGGCAATACGCCGTACCGCTTCATGCCACAGCTGTGGGCCTATGGCGGAGGTGTCTTCGACGAAGCGACGCCGAACCCGACCTATGAGCAGGTCCAGCTCGATAGCCCGCAAAGCAAGGCAGCGCTGCAAGCCTCCTACGACATGTATGTTCGCGACAAGTCGGTTCCGGTTTCGGCACTCACCAATCAGCAGGCTGATAATCAGCCCCTGTTCGTCGCTGGCCAGCTCGGCATGATGATCTCGCACCCGTCCGATTACAACGTCATGCTCGACCTGCAGAAAAAGGCGACGGGCACCGACAAGGACAAGGCGCAGACGGTCATCGATAACATGCGCTACGGCCTGATCCCGACTGGTCCCGACGGCAAGCGCGCCGTCGTGTTCGGCGGCTCGAACATTCACATCCTGAAACCCGAATATGTCGAGGGCGGCAAGGTAGACGAGCCGGCCGCGAAAGCTATCATCTGCATGTGGACGAGCCCTGAATGGTCGCTGAAGATGGCCTACGCCGGATCAAACCCTGGCAACCTCAACGGCTTCAAGACCAAATGGATGAAGGAACGTCTGGACAACATCAAGTTCCTCGACGTCACCACCTCGATGCTGCCATACGGCATCCCGTTCCCAGCTCTGCCGCAGGCCCCCGAGATCATGAACATCATCATCCCGGACATGCTGCAGAATGCCCTGACCGGAGCGATGACCGTCGACGAGGCAGCGGACGATGCGGCCAAGAAGGTAAAAGACCTGATGGGCGGACTCTAGTCCAAGCCACACCTACGACCTGGACCGGCTGCGCCGCTGGCGCAGCCGCAGCGTTCCGAAGAAAAAGGGCACGCCACAAGTGACGATCGTGACCGGCAAGGCCGAGGCTCGCCGAAGATTGCAACCCGGTTGGTCCGGCGCGCTGCGGAAGGTCTGGGAGCATCGTGCGGACTACGCGTACGTGCTCCCAGCGATCGCCGTGATGCTCATCGTCATCGCCTATCCGATCTACTACACGGTCGAGCTGTCGTTCTTTAAGACACCGCCTGGCCTGCAACTCCGCGACAAGACCTTCATCGGCTTCGACAACTACGCGACCATCCTCACCAGTCAGGTGTTCTGGAAAGTCACCTGGAACACGCTGATCTGGACTCTGGGGTCAACTTTCATCTCCTTTGTCCTGGGGTTTGCCACAGCGCTGGCGCTCCACCGCGACTTCATCGGCCGTGGTGTCCTGCGCGCCGTCCTGATCATCCCTTGGGTCATCAGCGCCGTAGCCGCCTCCTACATCTGGAAGTGGATCTACCATTCGGACTTCGGGATCATCGGCGCGGTGCTGGTCGGCCTCGGATTGGCCGCCCATCCGCCGAATTTCATCGACAATGTCAGCACGGTGCTGCCCTCCCTGATCGTCGTCAATATCTGGCGCGAGTTTCCGTTTGCCATGATCATGATGATGGCCGGCCTGCAGACAGTCCCCGATCAATTGCTCCGTGCCGCAAAAGTCGACGGTGCCAATGCATGGCAGCGCTTTTGGCACGTCACCTTCCCGCACTTGCGCAACGTCTCGGTGGTGACGATGCTGCTGCTCGCGGTGGCCAACTTCAATTCCTTCATCATCCCCTGGATCATGACCGGCGGCGGGCCGTCGAACGCATCGCATATCTGGATAACCCACATTTATGAGCTCGCCTTCGGACGGCAGCGCTGGGGCGTGGCATCGGCCTATTCGGTGCTCCTGTTCCTCACGCTGATGACGCTGGGCTACTTCTACGTCCGTGCGTTAAGCGGCAACGAGCGGAAAGAGGGGAGCGCCTGATGAGCACGATTGCCGAGACAGCGCCTCGAGCCCAGACCCGTCGCCGCATGCGCGTCGACGGATGGCGGTGGGCCGGGCGCATATTCCTCGTGTTCATGCTGCTTTATACCGCGTTGCCGATGATCTGGATGCTGATCACCTCGATCAAGTCCGGATTCGCGGCGACGCAATTCCCGCCGCAATGGTGGCCGGACGAACCTACCCTCGCCAGCTATCAGAAACTGCTCGATCCGCAGAACAGCGTCGGCCAGGACTTCCTCCGCTTCTTCTGGAACAGCCTTTTCGTGTCGACCGTCACGACAATCCTTTCGGTGATCGTGGCTGTCCCAGCGGCCTACGCGTTTTCGCGCTTCAGTTTCCCCGGCCGGAATTTCCTGTTCTTTGCCGTGCTGCTGCGCAATATGTTCCCGGCGGTGATCTTTCTCGTGCCACTCTTCATCCTGATGCGCGCGATCGGTCTGATAAACACGCATGGCTCACTGATCCTCACCTATCTCACCTTCGGCCTGCCGCTGGCGATCTGGTTGCTCAAGGGCTTTTACGACAACATCCCGGTGCAGCTTGAGCAGGCGGCGCGCATCGATGGCGCAACACGGTTCCAGGCCTTCATCATGATCGTGATGCCGCTCTCGACGCCGGGGATCATCGCCACCGCAATCTATTCCTTCATCGGCGCGTGGAACGAGTACATCTACGCCTACACCTTCCTCTCCAAGAACGAGCAGTTGACCCTGCCGGTCGGCATCCAACGCTTCTTCTCGGAAAATACGACGGACTTTCCGGGCCTGATGGCGGCCAGCTTCATGATGAGTGTGCCCGTCGTGGTGCTGTTCCTGGTCCTGCAACGATACTTCGTACGCGCCCTTACAGAAGGCGCGGTCAAGCACTAGGGAGTTGCCGATGGCCCACGTGGTCCTCCAAGATCTCGTCAAGAGCTATGGCAGCTTCAAAGCTGTTAACCACGTCTCGTTGACGGTCAATGACGGCGAGTTCGTTGCGCTCGTCGGCCCTTCAGGCTGCGGCAAGACAACCACGCTCAATCTCGTCGCCGGGCTGACCCCGATCACATCGGGCGACATCATCATCGGCGAGCGGGTGGTCAACGACCTCGACCCCAAGGACCGGGACATCGCAATGGTGTTCCAGAACTACGCGCTCTACCCTCAGAAATCCGTCTACAAGAACCTGGCGTTCCCGCTTCAGATGCGCAAACTCCCTAGGGACGAGATCGACAAGAAGGTCAAGGAAGCGGCGCGAGTGCTCGACATGACGCACCTGCTCGAGCGCAAGCCGCGCGAACTTTCGGGCGGGCAGCAGCAGCGTGTGGCCCTTGGCCGTGCCCTCGTTCGCGACCCCGCCGTGTTCCTCATGGACGAGCCACTGTCTAACCTCGATGCCAAACTGCGCGTGCAGATGCGGTCGGAGATCAAGCGTTTCCACCAGGACCTCAAGGCGACGATTATCTATGTGACGCACGACCAGCTCGAAGCCGTGACCATGGCTGACAAGATGGCGGTGATGAATGGCGGCTACCTGCAGCAATACGATTCACCGGCGCAGGTCTTCGCCCATCCGGTGAACATGTTCGTGGCCAGCTTCATCGGCAGCCCGGCGATGAGCCTTATTCCGTTAGAGGCCTCGATGGCAAACGGCAACACGGTGTTGACCGGCGCCGAGGGCTGGCGCCTTGAGCTCTCACCGCGCAATGCCCAGAAGGTGGCGAAAGCGACGACCAGGAAAGTCGTGCTCGGCGCACGTCACTCGACGATCAAGCTCCACAAGAGTGCGGTCCCTGGTTCCATTCCGGCCAAGGCCTACACGGTGGAACCGACCGGCGACGTCACCTTCGTCCAGGCGTTCCTGTCCGGCGCCATCGTCAACGTCAGCGTGCCGCCGAACATTGCCGTCGCGCCCGACGAGCAGATCTGGCTCGAGTTCGACCAGGAGCGGATGCATCTGTTCGATGGCGAAACTGAAATGGCCCTCAAGGCCAACTGAGATAGAGCGAATGCGCGTGAAACGTGGGCGTGGATGACTGAGAAACTTAAGATCACCGCGATCAAGCCCTATCCGGTGTGGGTAGGAACGCGCAACCAGATGCTCGTCAAGGTCGAGACCGACCAGGGCATCTTCGGCTGGGGCGAGAGCGGCTTGAGCGGTCGCGAGAGGGCCGTGGCCGGCGCGGTCGAGCACTATCGCGAGTTTCTCATCGGCCGCGACCCGATGCAGATCGGGCGGATCTGGCAGGAGGTTTACCGCAGCCAGTACTTCGAAGGCGGGCGAGTCCTTCAGGCGGCGATTTCCGCCATCGACATCGCCCTTCATGACATCAAGGGCAAGGCGCTGGGCGTGCCGGTCTACGAGCTGCTGGGCGGCAAGCAGCGCGACCGCATTCCCACCTTTGCCTCGACCGGCGACGAGGCCGAGGGCGACGTTGCCATCGAACGGGCCCGCGAACTTCGCGCGCAGGGGTGGCAGGCGATCCGCTTCTTCCCCTTCGGGCAAAACAGCAAGGACATCTTCGAGCCGCGCGAGTCCATCGGCGCTACCGCGGGTATGCTGAACAAGGCGCGCGAGGCGCTGGGCAGCGACGTGGTCCTCGGCCTCGACTATCATCATCGGCTGTCGGTGGCAGAGGCCGCGAGCTTCTGCAACAAGCTCGGTCGCGGCGTGCTTGATTTCCTCGAGGAGCCGATACGGGCCGAAACGCCGGAGGCCTATGAATCGCTGCGCACGATGACCGAAATCCCCTTTGCCATAGGCGAGGAATTTGCCAGCAAGTGGCAGTTCCTGCCCTACATCGAGCGCGGCATCCATCAGTTCAACCGGCTCGATGTTTGCAATGTCGGCGGGCTCACCGAGGCGATGAAAATCGCTGGCTGGAGCGAGGCGCATTATGTGGACCTGATGCCGCACAATCCGCTTGGTCCAGTGTGCACGGCCGCGACCGTGCATCTCGCTGCCGCGGTACCCAACTTCGCGTGGCTCGAGACCAGGGCACCCGAAACAAAGCTGGGCTTCGACAATTCCGACTTCTTCCCCGTGCAACCACGGCTCGACGGGACCGATTACCCGGTCGGCGATCTGCCGGGGCTCGGCGTCGAGGTCAACGAAGTTGCGGTCCAGACGCAGAGTTTGCGTTTCTGGGAAGCGCCTCACCTTAAGCGCCGCGACGGTTCTGTTACGAACTGGTAGTTCCATTCAATCGGAGTCCACAATGACACATACTTCCGACATCATGCGGCCGCCTAAAGACCTGATCGACGCGCTAAGGCAGATCGGCGCCGCGACGGTTGCCGGCACGCTTGGCCATATGGGTTTCCGCAATCCGCACATGGTTGGTCCGGTGGCGCAAAACCACGGGAAGTCGATCGTCGGGCCGGCGCTGACGCTGCAGTTCCTGCCGCAGCGGCCGGACCTCTTCACCGAAGGAGAATATGCCGATCCGGAGACACAGCTGCACCGGCACGTGCTCTATCACGCGCAGGAGGGCGATGTGGTCGTGGTCGACGCGCGCGGCGACATGAGCTCGGGCGTCTTCGGCGATATGATGTCGACGTATTTCAAGGGCAGGGGCGGGGCCGGTATCGTCATCGATGGGTGCATGCGCGACCGGCCCAATGTCGAAAAGCTCGACCTGCCCCTATGGCTGCGCGGCTGGACGCCAAACTATCATGTGCAGACCAGCATCTATCCCAATGCCGTCAACGTTCCGATTGCCTGCGGCGGTGTCACGGTGATCCCGGGCGACATCATCGTCGCCGACGACGACGGGGTGGTGGTGCTTCCCGTCGTGATGGCCCCGAAGGTGATCGAAGAATCACAGAAGCATCATGATTGGGAGGAGTTTTCGCGAGCGAAGCTCATGGAGGGCGGGCCGTTGCAACGCTACTATCCGCTGCATGACGATGCCCGCGGAGAGTACGAGGAGTGGCGCAAAACAAATCGCCTGGAGAACCCGAGTTAGTCAGCAGGCCTTGGCGATCAGTTTTGCCAGGCAATCGCCAGCCTCGGTCCCCGGCACGCCAAGATCTCTGACACTGTCCATGTGGTTGCGGTTCGGGAGCACATGCGACGTTACCAACGATCCCTGCCGCAGCAAGCTTGCTTTGAATCGATCGGCTTGCTGATGGAAGGGTGGCGTCTCGTTGGCTCCGACCAGAACCGCCGCCTTGGTTTGAGCATCATGCCGACAGGCGAGAGGTGTGAACATGGCGACTTCCTCGTCGGTTATTCCAATCTCGTTGGCGAGAAAGGAATCCTGGAGCGGCTTCAAATCATAGAGTCCGCTCAGGAGAAGGGCTGCCTTCACATTCGAGGGGGTATGCTCGCCCTCGAACAGAAACGTTGCAAGATGGGCTCCTGCCGAATGACCACTGACAGTCAGGGCCGCCGGGCTTCCGCCATGATCGGCGATGTTGGCCAGGACCCACTGCTTGGCGCGGCGCACCTGGTCGACGATCCTCGCCATTCGGACCTTGGGCATCAGAGCATAATCGAGGATGACGGCGATGGCCCCGGCCTGGGTAATCGTCGTCGCGATGTATGAGTAGTCGCGCTTGGAGAACATTCTCCAGTAGCCGCCATGGACAAAGATGTGCACCGGTAGCGCCGTTCTTTTGCCCGCAGGAAAGAACAGGTCCATGGTCTCGGTCGGATCCGGTCCGTAGGCCACGTCAGCGGTCATCGGAATGGCGGCGCGGGCGACCTCGCTGCGGTCAACAATGTCCTGCACGATTTGGTCAAAATCAGCAACGTGGTCGCGGATGCGAAAGGGATCGCCTTGCATTCTTCTTCAGCTCACATGCTGACGGCGAGGTATTTCGCCTCCATGAACTCGGCAATGCCGTGATGCTGCCCTCCCTCGCGGCCGAGCCCACTTTGCTTGACGCCGCCGAAGGGAGCTGCCGGATCAGACATCAGCCCGCGGTTGAGAGCAATCATCCCGGCCTCGATGCGGGAAGCCACCCGCATGCCGCGCGCCAGATCGCGCGTGTAAATGTAGGCAGCAAGCCCATATTCGGTGTCATTGGCGCGTGCGATGACCTCGGCCTCCGTTTCGAAGCTCGAGATTGGCGCCACCGGCCCGAATATCTCCTCATGCGCCATCTTTGCGTCGCCCGGCACGTCGCGAAGCACCGTCGGAGGGTAGAAGAAACCGCGCCCGGACAGGACTGAGCCGCCGCACATGACCCGCGCGCCGCGTGTGACCGCGTCGACGACAAGGCGGTCTATCTTCTCGACCGCCTTTTTCGTGATCATGGGCCCGCATTCCGTGTCCGGATCAGTGGCAGGGCCGACCTTGAGCGACGACATCCGCTTCTCGAGGCCATCGCAGAAGGCTTCGTAGACGCCGGATTGCACATAGAGGCGGTTTGCGGCCGTGCAGGCCTCGCCGGCGTTGCGCATCTTGGCCACCATTGCACCATCGAGCGCCGCTTCGAGATCGGCGTCGTCGAACACAATGAACGGTGCGTTGCCGCCGAGTTCCATCGAACACGAAACCACATGCCTGGCAGCCTCTGCCAGCAGAGCGCGACCCACACCCGTCGAACCGGTGAAGGAGAGTTTGCGCACCCGCGGATCGGCCAGCATGGCGGCTGTCAAAGGCCCGGGACTGGAGGTTGTCAGGACGTTGACCACCCCTGGTGGAACGCCCGCGTCCTGGTAGAGCGCGGCGAGCGCATAGGCGGTGAGGGGTGTCTCACTGGCTGGCTTCAGGATCACCGTGCATCCCGCGGCAAGTGCCGGCGCGATCTTGCGCGTCGCCATCGCGGCAGGAAAATTCCAGGGCGTGATCAGGATGCAGATGCCGACGGGTTCGTAGTCGACCACAATCCGATTGGTGCCGGAAGGCGCAGTACCGAATTCACCGGTAATGCGAACGGCCTCCTCGGCATTCCAACGGAAAAATTCCGCGGCATAAGCGATCTCGCCGCGGGCATCCCGCAGGGCCTTGCCGTTTTCCAATGCGATGAGAGTAGCCAGTGCCTCCGATCGGTCCGTCATCAGTTCGAAGCAGCGTCGGAGGATCTCGGAACGCTTTCGCGGCGGCGTTGTTCGCCAGTCATCGGCTGCCTTGGCAGCGGCTTCAACGGCAGTGGCGGCGTCGTCCACGGTCGCATCCGGCACAGCGGCGATGACAGCCTCGGTCGAAGGATCGACGACCGGAATCACCCTGCCATCCGCGGACTGCCGCCATTGGCCGCCAATATACAGCCCGTGCGAGATTGTGTGGAAGTCGCTGATGCCCTGATCGTCAGCCAGAACCTGTGAAAACGTGTTCATCTCGATATTCCCGATTGTTACATGATGCTGGCGAGGTCGCCATCAAAGGCCGCCTGGACCAGGTGTCGCATGGTCCGCAAATCAAATGGACGCGGGTTGTTCTTGATGAGGCGCTCGATACCGATCGCTTGTTCCGCCGTCCAATCGAGCTTATCGGCGGGCAGCCCCAGCTCGGCTAACGAGGAGGTGATCCCGATTGCCCCAAACAGCCGGCTGACTTCGGCAATGGTCGCGTCGGCCAACTCGTCGGGCGTCCGGCCTTTACCATCGAGGCAGAGCGCGTTGGCGATCTCGGCCATCTCGGTCGCTGCGGCTGTTTTGTTGTACTTCATGACGTACGGCAACATGGTGGCGACACCCAATCCGTGAGCGGTGTGGGTTATCGCGCCAACCGGATATTGCACGGCATGCGCTGCCGCTGTGCCGGCCGTTCCGAACGCGCAGCCGGCTGCAAGTGCACCCATCATGACGTCGGCCCGGGCGTCCTCGTCAGAGGGCCGGCGGCATGCCGTTTCAAGGCTTCGGCCAAGCAGCTTGATCGCCAGCAGGGCGAAGTGATCGGTCAAGGCGGTTTTGCCGATAAAGACATGGTTCTGCGGAAGGCCGGGATCGGTCCCACGCCTGGCGGCGGTGAAGGCCTCGATTGCATGCGTCAGCGCATCGGCGCCTGCGATTGCCGTCAATCCCGGCGGGCATGTCATCGTCAACTCAGGGTCGCAGATGGCCGCGGCCGCGATCAGATACGGGCTTGAGATGCCGACCTTAAGTGTGCGATCCGGATCCGAGATCACGGCGACCGGGGTCACTTCAGAGCCCGTGCCGGCTGTCGTCGGCACCGCAATCAGCGGCAGCATCGGGCCGGGCACCTTGAACTCGCCGTAGTAATCCTGGAGCTGACCGCCGTGACTGATGAGCAGCGCGGCGCATTTGGCCAGGTCGAGACAGCTGCCGCCGCCAATGCCGATCACCATGTCGGGCGCGAACTTCCGTGCTTCCTCGACGCAGACGGCAACGGTGTCCCGGGGGACGTCGGGCAGCACACGGTCATGCACCAGTACGTCTAGCGAGGCGGCTCGCAGTGCCGCGATAATCTCAGCGAACTGGCCCGTTGCGGCAAAACGTTCATCGGTGCAGACGAGCGCGCGACGCCCGAGCCTGGCCGCGACAACCGGAATGACGTGGCGTTGGCCCCTCCCGAAGAGGATTTCGCGTGGCAGCCTTATCGCAGCGAAAAGGCTCATGACCTGCATCCTGTGATGATGTCTGGAAAGGCCGCTGGGGCGGCACGCTGCTCCCGCAGGGCTACCGCTAGCGCCATTGCTTTGTCTCGTAACCGCCGCAAATGATATCCTCTATAAAATCGTATAGGATATAGGATTGCATTAGCCAGAGCATCGTGTTAGCAACTCAATGTGTCAAGAGGCAAAACATGCAGGCCATGAACTTACTCAATGCGGACGATACGAACCTCGGCGGCGGGCGTATCCAGCGCTCCAGCAGCCTGGTTGAGGACGTCTACGAAGCGATTTTTGCGCAACTCATGTCGCTGAAGATTGCGCCGGGCTCGCGCATCACCGTCGACAGTCTGGTCAAGGAGTTCAACGTATCCCACACGCCGATCCGCGAGGCGCTCGGCCGGCTCGAAGGCGAAGGCCTGGTGCTGAAGACGCATCTGATCGGTTACCGCGCTGCGCCGCAGATCACGAAACGGCGGTTTGACGAACTTTATGAGCTTCGCCTGCTGCTCGAACCTCATGGCGCAGCCAAGGCAGCCGCGCTCATGGACGAGGTAAAGCTCGCGCAGCTTCAGACGTCGGCCGGCGTCATGGCGCGCCGTGAGGGCAAGGACGAGCGCCTGCGGTATTCCAACTTCGCCCGCCAGGATGCCATTTTCCATGACAAGGTCATGGAATTCGCCAACAACGAACTCGTGCGCGAGACACTGGCGCACCAGCATACCCACTTCCACATATTTCGCCTGATGTTCCATTCGCGCGTCACCGAGGAGGCGCTTGATGAGCATGAGGCCATCCTGGCCGCTTTCGCTGCGGCCGATCCTGCCGCTGCCGAGCAGGCGATGCGTCGCCATATCGAGCATTCCCGCGACCGTTTGTTGCTGGCGTTCGACTGAGACTGTCCCGATGTCCCCGCACCCGCCGTTGACGGTCATCACGCAGGCCAGTGCCAACGAAGACTACTTCCCCGATTCACCCTTCTAGAAACTCAAACCTACCAGGCGAGTACAGGTCTCGCCCGGCCGTTGTCACAGGAAAGGAAGTACCATGCCAGGCAAAAAGATCCTGATGCTGACCGGTGAATTCACCGAGGAATACGAAATCTTCGTCTACCAGCAGGCGATGGAAGCGGTGGGCCACAGCGTCCACGTCGTGTGCCCAGACAAAAGCGCCGGAGACCTGATCAAAACATCGCTGCATGATTTTGAGGGCGATCAGACCTACACCGAAAAGCTCGGCCACTATGCGCTGATCAACAAAACCTTTTCCGACGCGGAGAAGCAGTTGGAGCAATACCACGCCGTGTACTGCGCCGGCGGCCGTGGCCCCGAATACATCCGCACGGACAAGCGCGTACAGGCGATGGTGCGCCACTTCCACGAAACCAAGAAGCCGATCTTCACGATCTGCCACGGCGTGCAGATCCTGATTGCGGTGGACGGCGTCGTGCGTGGCAAGAAGGTCGGCGCACTGGCGGCTTGCGAGCCCGAAGTGACGCTTGCGGGCGGCACCTATATCGACCTGTCTCCAACGGAGGCATATGTGGATGGCACGATGGTTTCGGCAAAGGGCTGGACGGCCCTTGCAGCGTTCATCCGCGAATGTTTGAAGGTGCTCGGAACGGAAATCCGTCACGCGTAAGCGTTTGCTTCCGACGCGTTCCAGAGGATGCGTCGGTTCCCTTGAAGGGCGGGTCGACTACATCATTCAACAAGTCCGATAAGCGAACGCGTCAACGTTGCTCTTGCCGACGCCAGGTGCGCTCGGCAGGCCCGCTCAATCCGGTCAGATTCGCGGCTTTCGAGCGCATCGATATAGGCGAGATGCTCGAGGATTGCCGCCTGGTTGCGCTGCTTTTCGTCCTGCTTGTTCCACTGATAGTGGTAGTGAAAAATGAACGTGATGATGTCGTAGAAATCATCGATGAAGCGGTTCGGTGATGCCTCGTTTATGAGCCGGTGAAACCGGTTGTCCAGGCCGGAGAAGTCATGAAAACGGCCCTCAATTCGCTCCAGCAGGTCGGCATGCGCCATCTTGAGCGCAGCGAGTTTCGACCATAGGGGAGAACTGTGCGGCTGTAGTGAAAATAGTTGCGCCGAACGCAGTTCGAACATTACTCGGATCTCGAAGAGCTCAAGTGCAAAGCCTTCGGTGAAGCCCTTGAAAAGCCAGCCTGTATTCGGCCGTTTCTCGATCAGTCCAAACCGGCTGAAGCGGATCAGGAATTCGCGAATTCCGTTGGTCGCAACGCCGAATTGGCGCGCAAGCTCGAGCTCATTGATGCTGGTTCCAGGCCTGGTGTCGCCCCGCAGCATCCACTCCATGAACTGCTGTTCGACATGCTTGGCGCGAGGTGTGGTTTCGGCGTCCGGATAGTAATCGTTGTCGCTGACCGGGCGGCCCGTCGACCTGAGGCCGTGGCGTTCGGTGATAAGTTCGCGGTGAACCAGTTCCCGCAAAACCTTTCTGACGGTTGTGCGGCTGACGCACATTCGCCGTCTAAGCTCATTTTCGGAAGGAAGTTCACCGGCCAGTTGCCCGTCGCGCAGCATATTCGCAGCTCGATTGAAGGCCTTCTTGTAGACGGTGTCGGTTCTCATCGGATTTTCCTTGGGAACTATAGCTTGTCCTTTTATCATGAACTTTATCCATAAAAAACAACTTGACCCGGCCCGGCCGGTTGTTTTTTATCGATAAGAAGAGGACCTGAACACGAATTGAATTTTTGACGACACGGCTCGTACAAGCCGCGGCGGGGAGGGGAAATTTGCCTGAAACGGGAAACACCGGCACGACTGTCGGCGAGGCCGCGTTGCCGGCATCGAGGAAGTCAGAAGCCGTTCCCGGCCTTGCGCTCGGCCTGATGCTGCTGAGCGCTGGTCCGGTGGTCATCCTGGTGCTGCTGATCGCCGTTCTCAGCTTTCTGTCGCCCTATTTCCTGACGGGACGCAATCTCAGCAACATCCTTGCCCAGACGGCCGTCATCTCGGTTGTTGCGATGGGCCAGCATCTGGTCATCCTGACACGCGGCATCGATCTCTCCGTCGGCTCGAACCTTGCACTGGCCTCCGTCTTCGGCGCGCTGAGCTTTCATGCCGGTGCTCCCGCCATCATCGTGATCGCCGTGATGGTTGGCTGCGGTGCCGCGGTCGGCGCCATCAACGGGCTCTTCTACGTCTTCGGCCGGCTGCCGCATCCTTTCATCATCACGCTGGCGACATTGAGCATCGCCAAGGGGCTGGCCCTGCAACTGGCCGATGGCCGCGCCATTCCTGGCATGCCGGATTCGATCGATGCGCTTGGCCGCGAGGCGGTTTGGGGCCTGCCTGGATCGGTTTTCGTCGTTGCGGGCGTTGCCGCGGTTCTTTCCGTCATGGCTAAAACCATGGTCTGGGGGCGCTGGATTTATGCCGTCGGCGGCCGGCCCGACGCCGCGCTGCGCATGGGCATTCCCGTGTCCTGGGTGCTGGTTTCGGTCTATGTCATCTCAGGGCTGTGCGCCGGCATCGGTGCCGTCATCCTTGCCGGCCGCACCGACGCCGGTTCGCCGCTGTTCGGCAATCTGCTGGAACTGGACACGATCGCGGCGGTGATCATTGGCGGCGCCAGCTTTCTTGGCGGCCGCGGCCACCTCGGCCATGCCTTGATCGGCGCCATCATGATCGGCGTTATCCGCAACGCGCTCAACCTGCTCAACGTCAATGTCTTTTTCCAGCTCATCGTCATCGGCGTGGTCATCGTGATCGCGGTCGAGTCCGACGTGCTGCGCAATTACCTCGAAGGGCGTGTGCGTGTGCTGCAAGCTGGGAGACAGTCATGAGCGCCGTTGCGGCCAAAGTCGATCACGCGGTCACGGCGGACAATCCCGTGCTGGCGGTACGCGGTGCTACCAAGCGTTTCGGTTCGGTTCTGGCCCTCGACGATGTCAGCATCGAGGTGCGGCGCGGCGAGATCGTCGGCCTGCTCGGCGACAATGGCGCGGGTAAATCGACGCTGACCAAATGCATCAGCGGGGTGCACCAACTCGATGCCGGCGCGATCCTTTTGGACGGTGCGCCAACGCAGATACGCTCCCCTGCGGATGCGCGCTTCGCCGGCATCGAGACCGTCTATCAGGATCTGGCGCTGTTCGACAATCTGACACCGGGACAGAACTTCTTTGCCGGTCGCGAACTGGCTGGCCCGCAATGGCTTCCGCGCGGCCTGCGGTTTCTGCAGCAGCGCCGGATGGACGCCGAGACCCGTGCTCTGCTGGCAAAACTCAAGGTTGCGTTGCCGCGGCTGGATGCCGTCGTCGCCATGATGTCGGGTGGACAAAGGCAAGCGATCGCCGTGGCCCGCTCGACCGTGTTCGCCCGCAAGGTTGTCATTCTGGATGAGCCGACCGCCGCACTCGGCCTGCGTGAATCACGCCAGGTGCTCAATCTGGTCGCTGCGCTGCGCGACCAGGGCAATGCCGTCATCCTGATCACTCACAACATGGAACACGTCGTCGAGCTCGCCGATCGCGCGGTGGTGCTTCGCCAGGGCCGCAGGGTCGGCGAACTGGTGCCGACCAAAGGCAACAAACAGGAACTGGTTTCCATGATCGTTGGAGCCTGACCCGTTCGAAATTTGGGGACCTTTCAGGTCCGCAAATGCCTGAAGCGTCTCCCGCCGGGAGGCGTCTCAATCCAAGGGAGGAATACAATGCCAATGAACCGAAAACTGTTCGCAGGGCTGGTGATCGCTGTTGCGTTTTCCGTGCCGGCTTCGGCCGCAGACAAGATCAAGGTTGGCCTGATTACGAAATTCCCGGTGCCGTTCTACTCGACCATGGAGGACGCCGCCAAGAAATACGCGGCCGCTCATCCGGAGATCGAACTGGTCACCGGCCAGGGCCAGGCAGCTACCGACATCGAAGGCCAGATCGCTCTGATCGAATCCATGATCACGCAGGGCGTCAACGGGCTGGCAATCACTCCGGTCGACCCGACGGTCGCGCCGGCGCTCGACAAGGCGGTGGCCGCCGGCATCAAGGTGGTTCTCGTCGACAACAGCATTCCCAACTGGAAAGGCCAGACGGCATTGGTCTCGACCAACAACCTCAACGGCGGCAAGATCGCCGGAGAGTATCTTAAAACGGTGCTCAAGAGCGGTGACAAGATCGGTATCCTGCAAGGCGTTCCCGGGGTGCCGGCTCTGGATGACCGGGTCACGGGCATGATGGAGGGATTGGGCGACGTCAAGGTCGATGTCGTCGGCAAGGGCGCAACCAACTGCACGCTGGAACTTGGCACGTCAGTGACCGAAGACATCCTCACCGCCAATCCCGATCTCAAGGCGATCTACTCGGCCTGCGGTCCGCCGATCCCTGGCGCCGTCAAGTCGATCAGCAATTCCGGCATTGCCAACGACAACCTCATAGTGGTCGGCTTCGACGCGTGCTGCGGTGAGATCGAAGCGATCAAGTCGGGAGCGGAGGACGCCAGCGTAGCTCAATTTCCAGCGAAAATGGGTGAGCTTGGCATCGACACCGTCGTCAAGGCCATCCGCGGGGAACCCGTCGAGGCAAATGTGGATACCGGCGCCGGACTGGTGACGCTGCAGAACGTCAAGGACTTCGAGTGATCCACCAGCGGTGCGGGGGGGTTGGCCCCCCGCCCCCCGACAGGTGGCCGCCTCCCCCCGAGCAAGGGGGGGGATTATTTTAAAGGGGCCCCCCCACAAAGAGGGGGGGTGGGCGGGGCCCGGCCGGCGGGGGGGTGGG